>NZ_BAAHYK010000011.1:0-141988 GCF_054657595.1 Desulfocicer niacini | reverse complement strand
AGTCTTTCTTCTTCGGCCTTTTTAGCAGCAGCTTCTTCGGCCAGGCGTTTTTCTTCTTCGGCCTTTTTAGCAGCAGCTTCTTTGGCCAGGCGTTTTTCTTCAGCTAATTTTGCCTCTTTGGCCAGTTTTTCTTCTTCGGCTTTTTTAGCAGCAAGTTCTTCAGCCATACGTTTTTCCTCGGCTATTTTATTTTCTTTTATTTGAGATGCTTCAGCTGCTTTTTTTGTTTCTACAGGCTGTATGGATTCACTGCCTGTTGTTTTTTTAGATTTTGCAGGTGTTTTTTTGGCAGCGGTTTTTGTCGCAGCCTTCTTAGCAGCGGTTTTCTTTGCTGTGGCAGTGGCCTTTTTTGTTGTGGTTTTTTTAGCAGTGGTTTTTTCGTCTTTTTTCTTCACTGGTTTCTTTTTTTTTGTTGCAGCCATGTCTCCCCTTTAATCAAAATTCAAATTATGACTCAATTTTCAGAACTGACTTTTTTCGGTGGGGTCCGGCTTGTTATATTAAAGCCTGTATTATTTGTTTAACAGGCACCATGCTTTTCATTCAAATAGTTTTAAGCATTCATATGGTAAAAAGTTGCAACAAAACAGGCCTGACACCTCTTCAGATAAAAATCACCCGGAAAGATGAGTTATGATGACTTTAACGGATAATCCTTTAAAATAAATACCGAAACATATACAATAATTTGATGTTTGTAAATACTTTGTTGGGACAAAACAAAAAGCTGTATTTATTTTGCTAATTTAAAGGGTTAGCGCAAAAAGGATGATCGTGCAGAAAAAAATTCAACAACTTGGTACATTGATTGGGGGATATCAAGGTATTGCCATTGCTTTTTCAGGGGGTGTTGACAGCGCCTTTCTTGCGGCCATGGCAAAAAAGAATATGAAATACAATGTGGTGCTGCTGACCCTGGATTCGGATTTTCAGTCCGATGGGGATACGGAGCATGCCATATATATGGCCGGTAAAATAGGCTTGCCCCATGAAATCATTCCTTTTGATCCATGGACGGACAAGGCCCTAGTCAAAAATGAAAAAAACCGCTGCTATATCTGTAAAAATAAAGGGTTTGCTTTGTTGCGAGCTGCCGCTGACAGGCGGGGTATTGTGACTTTGGCCCATGGGGTGAATACAGATGACCTGTCCGATTACAGGCCGGGGCTCAAGGCTGCCCATGAGCAAGGGATTGTCTCCCCACTAGTGGATGTCGGTATGAGCAAGGAAGAGATTCGACAGGCCTCCAGGGAAATTGGTCTTGAAACCTGGAATATGCCTTCACAATCTTGTCTTGCCACACGAATTCCCTATGGGGAGTATTTGACCATGGAAAAGATCATGCAGATCAAGCACGCCGAGGATCACCTGCAACTGCTTGGTTTTGAGGGAGTGCGGGTGCGCCACCATGGCTTGCTTGCAAGGATTGAGTGTAAAACCCAAGATATTGAAAAAATATCTTCTCCATCATTCAGAAGCAAGATTACAAAGGCCCTTCAGGTACAGGGGTTTAAATTTGTTTCAGTTGACCTTGAAGGCTATACCAGCGGACGGATGAATAGAATGCTGTAAGCCTCATCTATTGTGGCTCTATGATATAGTTGTCATATCTCATGGTATTTAATACCTCAGCCCCGTTTTCGGTGACAAGGATCATGTTTTCAAGCCGGATACCCCCCCATTGGGGCAGGTAAATTCCCGGTTCCACGGTGACGACCATGCCGGGTTCAAGCAGTGAATCATCCATGGAAGAAAGCCGTGGAGCCTCATGGATAGCAAGCCCCACACCGTGGCCCAGGCCATGCCCAAAGGTGTTTTTAAACCGGGATTGATTGATGTGTTCCCTGGCAATTTTATCGATGTCACTGCATTTCATGCCCGGAACAATGGCATCAATAGCCATCTGCTGGGCCGTGTTTAATACCGAATATGCCTCCTTGAAGGTGTCGTCCGGAGCGCCAATGACAAGGGTTCTGGTGGTGTCACTGCAATAGCCCCCCCATTTGGCACCAAAGTCAAAAAGAAGGGGTTCGCCTTCCAGAAAGACCCGATCTCCGGGAATGGCATGGGGAAGAGCACTATTTTTCCCCGATGCGGCAATTACTGGGAACGACAATGCATCAGCTCCGTTCTGGCGCATGAATTTTTCAAGAAGCCAGGCCGCTTTTTTTTCCGCCATTCCCGGATGAATCATGGTTCTGAGCTCAAGGAAAGATGTCTCGGCAATGGCCAGGGCTTTTTTCATTATTTTGATTTCATCATCATCTTTTTGAGTTCTTATATGTTTTAATATATCATCCTGGGATTCAAACCGGCATTCAAGACCTGCTTGCTGGGTTTCTTTTATCATTTTATCATAAAGCGCATGGGTCAGTCGGGCGGATTCAACACCGATGACTTTGCTCCCAAGCTTTTCAAGCAGTCCGGGAAGTTCAACAGCCAGACCTTTTTTATAACAATAGATTTCATAGCCTTCTGCTTCCTGGGCTGCCTGGGTTTCAAATCTTGAGTCCGTTGCCAGCAGGAGATGATCCAGGGTAATAATCAATACTCCTGCCGATTCGTCATAGCCACCATCCACACCGGTGAATCCACTCAGATATCGGCGGTTTTCATCGGAAAAAATAATAAGGGTATCTGTCTGGGTTACGGTCAGTTCATTTCTCAGTCCATGTAGTCTTTGTTCAATATGGGATTCCACTTCTTATCTCCTTTTTGGTATCCTTATATATCAGGTTCCAAGTTCCTTTATATTTCTGGGGTAATAGTGCCCGGAAAATGGGATTATTGCTCCAGGAAGTGCAAGCGGGCAAATGAAGGATCTCTCCTTAATTTTTGAAAATTCTTTATATCATCCCTATTGTCTTCTGAACAATTATTTCTTTTTTTCATGGTGACAAATTTTTTTATTTATTATAGTTGTTTTTTGTTAATTCCGTGGATTGCAGGTACTCATTGGTGTGTTTGCATGTTTGCGGCCTGATCACAGCCTCGGCTAATAGTCACCGTTGACGGGGCAATGGGGGCAAGTTTTTATTGTTGTTTGTTTTCTAGGGAAACCAACGGGGCAGGTGCTTTGCAGAGTGGCAGATCTTGCCTGTATTGTTGTTTATTTCCTGAACAGTCATGGCGTTGATAAAGGAGTGCAGGTGAAAGCATTTACAAAGACTCAAGTGCCAAAAAATGCATTTTTAAAAGCGCTTTACAAAAAAGTAAATTGGAAATTTGTACTGCACAAACTGAGGGAAAAACACAAGATTGTTGTTAGTGATGAGCTGGCCTATGTGGATGGGGACTTTGTTGTCCATGACAATGAAGTTGCCTGCCGTCTTGACATTGATGTGACCATACGCCTTTCCGTGATCTGTGATAAATCGGGGAATTGTTTGAAGCTCAGCACTGCGAGTCCTGATTCGGTACAGGAAATTGATAGTGCTGAAAAACAGGAAACGGCCCGTGAAGAAATTCAAAATTACAGGCGCCAGGAAATGGCAGCAATGGCCACAGGGCTTGCAGATATGATTACCGAGATTAATAACGAAACTTTCTGACTTTTAAAAAAGAAGGTATGATGTGAATCGATTATTTCGAGATGATGCATTAAAAGATATTTATAGCAAGGTGAAAAACGGCATTCGGCTGTCCCGGGAGGATGGTCTTTTGCTTTATAAGACCCAGGATTTAAATGGGGTGGGGCGCATGGCCGACCATGTTCGACGTCAACGGCATGGTAATGATGCATTTTATGTGTATAACCAGCATTTAAATTATACCAACATCTGCAAAAACCGTTGCCTTTTCTGCGCCTATGCCGTGGATAAAGATGATGACGGGGCTTATCTGTGGCGGATGGATGAAATTGAAAAAAGGGTTATGGCCCGCATTGATGAACCCGTCAACGAGTTGCACATCGTGGGGGGGCTTCATCCTTTTTTGGATTTTGATTATTTCACCGATCTTCTTAAAACGGTGAAACGCATCCGGCCCACGGCAAAAATCAAGGCATTTACATCGGTGGAGATTGATTACCTTTCCAATCTGTCTGGACTGAGCGTGGAAGAGACCATTGCTGAGCTTAAAAAGGCTGGGCTTGACATGATGCCGGGTGGCGGTGCAGAAGTTATGAGTGAGCGGGTGAGGAAAAAACTTTTTCCAAAAAAAGTGCCGGGTCACCGCTGGCTGGAAATCATGGAAGCTGTTCACCGGGCAGGTATTCCAACCAATGCCACCATGCTTTACGGGCACATTGAAACCTTGGAGGAACGGGTGGATCATCTGGTTGCCCTGCGGGAACTCCAGGACCGCACCGGTGGATTTTCTGCCTTTATTCCCCTGGCATTTCATTCCAAAAACACGGCCCTGTCCCACCTTCCAGCCACCACCGCCGTGGATGATCTGAAAAATATCGCCATTGCACGTCTGCTTCTGGATAATTTTGATCACATAAAAGCCTACTGGGTAATGATTGGTGAAAAACTTGCCCAGGTGGCACTTAACTATGGCGCAGATGATCTGGACGGCACCATCATTGAAGAGCGTATCACCCATGAGGCCGGTGCCACTTCTGCCATAGGCCTGACCCGGGACGACATGGAGCGGATGATCCGGGATGCCGGATTTCTTCCTGTGGAACGGGATACTTTTTACAATGCCCTTCGCCGGGATGGGGTGGTCGTTGCGGAAAACGGGGCAACGGGGCATGGAGCTTAATATGAAAGCAATCGAATCAATCATTAACAAAGTTTATGGGAACGTTCGAATTACCATGGATGAGGGCCTTTCTTTCTTTAACCATGCAGATCTTTTAACCCTTGCGGCTATGGCGGAACACAAACGCTTTGAACGCCACCCGGACAGGGTCATCACCTTTGTGGTGGACCGAAACATCAATTACACCAATATCTGCATGTCCGGCTGCAAGTTTTGCGCATTCTATAAGACTCCGGAAAGTGGTGAAGGATATGTTATTTCCCGGGAAAATCTCCATGAAAAAATCCAGGAAACCCTGGATCTCGGGGGCACCCAGATTCTTCTCCAGGGGGGTATGAATCCCCATCTTGAAATGAGCTATTACATAGATCTGTTAAAGGACATAAAGGCCAATTTTAAAATCCATATCCATGGTTTTTCTCCGCCGGAGATTGCTTATATTGCTGAAAAATCAGGGTTGGATATTGCATCGGTGGTGTCCCGGTTTCGGGAGGCAGGACTTGATTCAATTCCCGGAGGCGGTGCGGAGATTCTATGTGATGATGTTCGTTTAAAGGTATCTCCCAATAAATGCATGACAGGTCCCTGGCTTGAGGTCATGGAAACCGCCCACAACCTGGGCATGAAATCCAGTGCCACCATGATGTTTGGTCATGCGGAAAGTCCCCATCATATTTTTGAGCACATGGATAAAATCCGGCAGCTCCAGGATCGCACGGGCGGCTTCACTGCCTTTATTCCCTGGACGTTTCAGCCTGGCAATACCCGCATCCATCACCCGGGAACCGGGGCAGCCGTCTATTTGCGGGTGCTTGCTTTGAGCCGGATTTTTTTGGATAACATTGACAATATCCAGGCATCCTGGGTCACCCAGGGAGAAAAAATAGCCCAAGCCGCCCTGTTTTATGGGGCCAATGACCTGGGAAGCACCATGATAGAGGAAAACGTGGTGGCATCGGCTGGGGTGGATTTTATGTTGCCGGAAAAAGAATTGCGTCGACTCATTGAAACCGCCGGGTTCACCCCCCGTCAGCGGGACTGTTACTATAATTTGTTGTGAGCCCTCTTTGTTGAGATCTGGGCAGGCATACGCACAGGAAACCTTGATATGATGATAACTCCCCCTCTTTTAATGGGTAAGATAGACTACATAAATGCATCACCCGTGTATTATGGGCTGGACCATGGATTGCTGCCCCGGTGGATAAATATGGTACCCAACCCCCCCGCCATATTAAATGGCATGATTCAGGAAAAAAAAATTGCCATTAGTCCGGTGTCATCGGCTTTTTACGGTATGCATCACAAAGATTTGCTGGTTCTGCCGGATCTCTCCATATCCTCCCATGGTGATGTCATGAGCGTTGTTTTAATGAGCAACCATGATCTTGATGAACTCCATGGTCGAAATATCCTTCTCACGCGGGAGTCTGCAACCTCGGTGTGTCTGGTGAAACTTATCATGGCCCAGCGTCATCTGGTACCGGTGTACACCATCGGACGGCTTAAATCCCTTGGAGATGTGCCCGGGGATGTTGATGGGGCGCTCATCATCGGGGATGCCGCTATGACCCAGCCCTGGGAATCCCGGTTTAAATACCGCTTTGATCTTGGCCGCTTGTGGCATGGGACAACCGGACTTCCCTTTGTGTACGCCCTGTGGGTGGTGGACAGAACCTATGCAAAGAATCATCCTGAGGCCGTGGGGGCGGCCCTTGAGCTTTTTTATCGGTCAAGGGCCATGGGTTATGAAAATATCAAACAGGTAATAAAAAACGGTGCCCGTAAACTAAGCCTTGATGAGGCCTATGTTGAGCGCTATTTTAAAGGGTTGATCTGTGATCTGGATGGACCTAAAATTAAAGGTTTGACCCATTTCTTTGATTCTCTTTATCATCATGGTATTTTTCCTGACAAGGTGGATGTGCAGTTTTTTAAGCCGGGCAAATCCTATAAAATGACTGGCAGAGTTGCTGTTCTGAAGGGGTAACCAAGGCGTTATTCCACAAACCAGGAGGCCGGTGGTGGGGGCAGCATGCCCGCCTGACGGGCCTTTTCAAAAAAAGACAGAACGGATTGTTCTCCTTCCAGCCCCAGATCCATGGAAAAATCATTTACATAGAGTCCAATGTGCTCCTGTATCACCGTGTCATTTAGTTCCTGGGCATGGTGTCGAATGTAGGCCATTCCTGCTTCCGGGAAGTCCCTGGCATGGGAAATGCTTTGGCGGATTAAGGATTCCACCTGCATGGCGGTTTCCCGAGGCATTCCTTTTTTTACGGCAATACATCCCAATGGAATGGGAAGTCCTGTGTGATCTTCCCACCACTGTCCCAGATCCTGGATCAATTCAAATCCCATGCGTTCATAGACAAACCGTCCCTCATGGATGATGACACCCGCATGGGCCATTCCCTTTTTCACCGCTGGCATGACCGCCTCAAAGGGCATGGGAATCAGATCTGTTGTCATGCCGGGGAACCGGTCTTCAAGGTAAAATTTAAACAAAAGACAGGCCGTGGTGCCAAATCCGGGAACGGCCACCCGGATTCTGTCAGTCGATGAAAGTGTTTGACCGGGCAGGGTGATCACAAGGGGGCCGCAGCCCCGGCCTAGGGCTGCCCCGCTTCTTAACAGGCGATATCTGTCTCCCAGGCCGCCCATGGCGGCAAAGGACAGTTTGGTGATATCATGGGTGCTTGTGGCAGCTTGCTGGTTAAGGGTCTCCACATCGGCAATGCTGGTTTTAAAACAAAGTGGGGCGGTGTCGATGATGCCGTGAATCATGGCGTGGAAAATGTAAGTATCATTAGGACAACTGGAATAGGCAAGACTGAGGGGGTTCAATGTGATCTCCGTATAATCTGGAAGGTAAAATAATGGGGCAAATTCCCCGGCGGAAATTGTATCCCCAAGGGCACTGGCGGGTCAAGCCCTGTGAGGTTTAAAATTTTAATTTATGGCAGGAATTTTGAGATTGGCCGGAATTTTCATGGAGGTGATCCGTGTGGAAAGACAAAATAGCGTTGAAAGCCCTTGATGGCCTGGTATTGCTTGTTTTAATCCTGTGGACACCTGCAATGGGAAAGGAGTTGTCCATTAATTTTACGGATGGACAATATGTTAAAGATGAATGGGTGGTCAGTCTTGGCAGCATGTCGGCACGCTATATCCCCCATGAACGGCATCCGGTTTCATACATCATTCAAAGGCAGCCTGGCAGTAAAATAACGCGATTGGGCATGACCATGCAGCTCTGTACCACCATCGGCGCTGCCAGAGCCAATGTGTACATTGCGTGCGGTGGCAGTAGAGATGGATTTAAAATCAACACATATCCCCATGAGCAGTTATGGAAAAACACCCGTCAGTGGCAGATGTCTGACCATTGCCTGGAAATTTTAAATAAACGCGGAGAGCTGCAGTTGGTTATAAATGTGAACTGGGATGGTCACGGGGTATTTCTTTTATCGGATTTAAAGATGGATGTGGAACAAAACGGGGCAGGGCTTGAGAACGCAACGCCTTGACCCTGGAGGGCTTTTGGAGATCTGGGGTGCTCTTTTGCATCCTTTGCAATTTTTTTTCGGGCTTGGTTATGACATGGGGCATCAGTCACAGCTGGCGGGCCAATGAGGTCGGGCTTGTTAGCAAATCCTTTTCTCAATCTCCATCAGAGTTTGTTCGGTGTGCATTGGGTATAAAAAAAAGGCCGACCTCCAAATAATGTGAAGGTCAGCCATTCCTTTATGCTTACTGACAAGTTGTAAGTCAGCTTATCCGCTCAGACGCTTAAGGCTGCTGAAAGCCTTGTTTGGAGGTGGTCGGGATGAGAAGATTCGAACTTCCGACCCCAGCGTCCCGAACGCTGTGCTCTACCAGACTGAGCCACATCCCGACATCCAAACGACGAATATTAATAGTTTGTTTTTCAAGCATTGTCAATTAAAAATCAGTGTGACAGTGCAAAATTTTCAGAATGAGGGACTTCATCGTGTCAAACGGGCAAAGAAAGGAGAGTCTATGACAATACAGGCAGACAGCTCTTTTTTTTGATGCCAGTGATTTTTATCACACAAGGTGCCCTGAAGTATTAAAAGAAGCGATCCAATATCATGGTGGCTTCTCTGCCGGGACCCACGGACAGAATTTTGATTTTTACTCCGGACAATTCTTCAATTCTGGCAAGATATTTTTTCGCATTTTCCGGTAATTGATCAAAACTTTTAAGCTTTGAGGTGTCTGTCAGCCATCCGGGATGTGTTTCATATACGGGTGTGCAGTTTTCAAGGGCTTTTATGCTGGCCGGAAAATGTTCCAAGGTCTCACCGTCATATTCGTACCCGGTGCAGATCTTAAGTTCCTTAAGATCATCCAGAACATCCAGTTTTGTGATGACAAGGCCGGTGAGACTGTTAAGCCGTGCCGCATTCTTTAAGATCACCATATCAAGCCATCCGCAGCGCCTTTTTCTGCCGGTGGTGGCACCGAATTCCGCCCCCTTCTTCTGGATGCCATCGCCAATGTCATCAAAGAGTTCGGTGGGGAATGGGCCGGCACCCACGCGGGTGGTGTAGGCCTTGACAATGCCGATGATTTCATTGAGTCTGCAGGGCCCCACACCGGACCCACAGGCAGCATTACCGGAAACGGTGCTGGAGGAGGTAACAAAGGGGTAGGTACCATGTTCCACATCCAGGTGGGTGCCCTGGGCACCTTCAAAAAGCACCGTTTTTCCCTCATCCATGCCCTGGTTTAAAATAACCGATACATCTGCAATGTAGGGTAGCAGGCGATCCCTTAATGCCATGTATTCCTTGATCACCGCTTCGGGATCAAGAGTGGGGGCATTAAAATATTTTTCAAGGTAGAAATTCTTTTCTTCCATGATGGTAGTGACTTTGTCGGCAAAGAAATCAGGATCCAGCAGATCTGCAAACCGGATGCCCCTTCTGGTGGCCCGGTCTTCGTAGCACGGCCCGATGCCCCGGCCGGTGGTACCAATCTTATTGGCCCCTTTTTTGATTTCCCGAGCCTTGTCGATCTCTTTGTGGTAGGGCATGATCATGTGTGCCCTATTGCTAACTTTCAGCATGTCCGGGGACACGTCCACCTGATTGTCCATGAGATAGTCCATCTCACTTAACAATACACCCGGGTCCACCACCACGCCATTGCCGATAAAACATTTTTTTTTCTGGAGGATTCCCGACGGCACCAGATGGCTGATGATTTCCTTTCCATCCACCACCATGGTGTGACCGGCATTGTTTCCGCCCTGGAATCTCACCACGTAATCGGAAGACCCACTTAAAATATCAACAATTTTTCCCTTGCCTTCATCACCCCACTGGGTGCCGACAACTACAATGTTTGACACGGTTTTCTCCTTTTATTTCTAAAAAAGCTTCTGATAATATTCCGGGTTTCATCCTCACAAATGCCGGATACAACTTCAAGGTTGTGGTTGAGCCGGGCATCAGAAGCAAAATTATATAATGCACCGGCAGCCCCCCATCTGGGGTCAGGGGCACCAAAAACAACCCGGGAGAGCCGGGCATGTATCACCGCACCCATACACATGATGCACGGCTCAATGGTGGTGTAAAGTGTGGCGCCGCATAGGCGATAATTGCCCGTTTTTTTTGCAGCATTTCTAAGGGCCAGCATTTCTGCATGGGCCGAAGGGTCTGACCGGGTGATGGTTTGATTATGACCATACCCCAGAATGTTGCCCTTGGTATCCACCACCACGGCTCCCACTGGTACCTCGTCCAGTTGCCGGGCTTTAACTGCCTCGGCCAGGGCCAGATTCATGTATTCTCTGTCATTCATGGCCTATCTATATCCATTAATTCGGCTTAAGGTCAATTTAATTTTTAAACAAAGATGAAAATAATTTAAAAAGATGTTGACATTTGCCCCCCGGAAATATATCTAGGAGGAGTTTGTGCGCCCGTGGCTCAGCTGGATAGAGCACCTGACTACGAATCAGGGGGTCAGCGGTTCGAATCCGTTCGGGCGTACCACTTTAAAATCAAGGGGGATTATAGCGTATATGGCTGTGATCCCCTTTTTTTATTTGTGTTTCCAATCTTTCTTTGGTATTCGCATAATGTCGTTATGTGCGGACGTATTCCCAAATTCTCCGGTTTACTTACAATATGGTTTGTTTGTTATAGTTCACGGGGCCAACGGGGCCAGGCTTGTGCTATTGGAGGCCGAAGCTTTTGCCAGGTTCCATGATTTTATCATGAGTTTGCCTTTAAAGACAAAATTAAACAAAAGCGTAAATAACGCAAACCTGATAGGCCTCTGATTAATCGTCGAACCGGGGAGATGGTAATGCACCTGACCTTTCTTTGCGTTAAGGCGGATTAACTGGTTGATTGGAGTTGATAACTCCACGATGCTAAATCAGGGCTTTCCACAATAAAAAAAGCCAGGAATTAATAAATGACCCAAAAAATATATGTTTCCAGTGATAAAAAGGCAACCTTCAGTTGTCCCCAGTGCGGCTTGGTGAAAGAAAAAGATGTCTCAAAATTTCTTGATATAAAAGCAACCGTGAAACTCAAGTGCAAATGTGTCTGTGGGCACACTTTTCCAGTTGTTTTTGAGCGCAGGCGGCATATCAGAAAGGAAGTTAATTTTCCAGGTTCCTTTGTTCGGGGAAAGGAGTCCGGGAACCTTTTTGTTAAAAATATTTCCCGCACCGGTCTTAATTTAAAAATAAATTTTAAAACATCTTTGAAGGTGGGGGACAAATTTGTGGTTAAATTTTTCCTTGGGACATCGCCCAATTCAGAGGTGGAAAAAGAGGTTGTTGTCAGAAATGTGATGTTTCCCATGATAGGGGTTGAATTCATTTCCAAAGAACATTATGGCAAACTGGGGACTTATCTTCTTTATGATTTTTAAGGGCCTGATACTGTCCATTGTCATGTGTGTTCTGTCAATACTGCTGCTTCCCTTTCTGATATGCCGCATCCCCGAAGATTATTTTCTGCATAACCCATCAGAATTAAAGACACATACCACGCCCCTCATAAGGGGGGGGAGATGGTTGCTTAAAAACGTTGCCGGTTATATACTGGTTCTGGCTGGCATCATCATGCTTTTTGTTCCCGGGCAGGGACTTTTAACTATTTTGCTGGGAGCTGTGCTGATGGATTTTCCTGGAAAACGACAACTGGAAAATCGACTCATCGGAATTCGACGCATCCGGAATACACTGAACTGGATCAGAAAAAAGTACCATGTAAACGCCTTGAAATTTCCCTGAAGGAAGAAGCCCTTATGTCCTGGTGGAGTTCCCTGTTTATCTTTATTCTCTATGTCTATATTTCCATCACTATTTTTTATCTTTTGTTGGATAACCGGGAGACGGCAACCACCTTGTCCTGGCTGTTGGTGTTTATTTTTTTTCCCTTTGGTGGCATAATTATATATTTTCTTGTGGGCAGGGGCATGCGGAAAAAGGTGGGGCAGACCCTTGTGCGTCAGAATCTTGAAAAACGCATGCAGGATATTCATCAGTCCATCGTTAATCAACAGCAATCTGACATGGGCTGGATTGCTGAAAAATATTCGCTCTTTGAACATAAAAAACTCATGAGGCTTTTATATCACAATTCCGATTCAATTCTCACACGGAATACCGATATAAAAATATTTTTTGAAGGTAGAGATAAGTTTAATGTGCTTCTGGATGATTTTTCCACGGCGGTGAGCCATATCCACATGGAATATTTTATCTGGAAGTCCGATGCCCTTTCCACCCGCGTACTTGAGGTTTTAAAGTATAAAATAGAACAGGGAGTGGATGTTCGTATTTTATATGATTCCATCGGGAACTATCTTTCCAGGCGTTATCTTAAAAAACTAAGACAAATGGGTATAAAGATTTACCCCTATTATAATTTTCAGTCCCCCTTGAAAATTCATACCCTTAACTATCGGAATCACCGAAAAATTGTTGTTATAGATGGTTCAATCGGCTACATTGGTGGAATGAATATGGGCAATGAGTATATTGACGGGGGGGGGCGATTTGATTCCTGGCGGGATACCCATATGCGTATCAAGGGAGAGGCAGTCACAGTTCTTCAGGAAATTTTTTCCGTGTCCTGGTTAAATACCACCAACGAGCTTATTGATATTAGTCCGATTTCCATTGCCAATGACACAGGAGATCATCTGTTACCGGTTCAGATAACCACCTCCGGCCCGGATTCCAAGTGGGAATCCATTAAACAGCTTTATTTCCTGCTTATTTCTTCGGCCCAAAAAACCATATTTATTAATACCCCGTATTTCATCCCGGATGCCAGCATTGTCATGGCACTTAAAACGGCGGCCTTGAGTGGTATTGATGTCAGGATAATGCTTACAGGGGTTCTGGATAAAAGACTTCCCTATTGGGCTGCGTTGACCTATGTCGGAGAACTGCTAAATGCCGGGGTTCAGGTCTATTATTATCAAAAGGGGTTCATGCATGCCAAAACCATTGTGGTGGATGGAACCTCCTGTTCCATTGGTACGGCTAACATGGATATGAGAAGTTTTGAACTCAATTACGAAATCAACGCATTGATTTATGACGAATCCCTTGCCAGGGATATGGAAGTCCGGTTTCAGGCAGACATGGCAGATGCCCGGCATTTCACGCTGGAAGATTATGCCGCCATCCAACGGCCGCAGCTGCTTCGCAATTCACTGGCCCGGCTTTTTGCACCATTATTGTAAGTATGAGGCAGTCCATGAACAAGCAATTTAATGACGCATCTTTTTTTATTGAACTGGGTAAGCCCCTTGCAAAGGCCAGAACCGTGAAAGACACCCTGAACATTGTCATGTATCAGGTGGGGAAAATTTTTGAACCGGTGAACTGGTCGTTGCTGCTTAAGGATTCCAAAACCAATGAAATGGTATTTGCCGTGGTGGTGGGCAGCCAGAAAAAGCAGCTCCAGGGCATGCGCCTTCCCATGGGTCGAGGGATCGTGGGGCATATCATGGAAAGCGGGCAATCTGTTATCATTGAGGATGTGGCCGGAGATGAACGTTTCTGTGCACAAATTGACCAGAGCACGGGGTTTAAGACCAGTTCCATCATTGGTGTTCCCCTGAAAACCGATGAGAAAATATTCGGGGTCATTGAGCTGGTAAATAAAATCAGCGGTGAGAATTTTACATCATTGGAGCTCACCGTACTTGAGGCCATTGCCGAATATGCCGCCATTGCCATTGAGCGTAGCTATTACCTTCACAGCCTTAAAAATCTGGCATTGATGGATTCGCTCACCGGATTGAAAAATAGACTCAGTTTTGAGAAAGCCGTTAAAAACAGCAGTTTTGCCCTTCAACGCTATGGGATTCGATGCGGCATCCTTTTGGTGGATGTGGTTGATTTTAAACAGATCAATGAAACCAGTGGATTCCAGGCGGGCAATGATGTTTTGAGAACCTTGGCAGAAATGTTGAGGCAGGCCCTTCGGGGAGTTGATGATATTTTTCACTATGGTGGGGATAAATTTATTGTTATCCTTCCCCATGCCGGTAAAGAAGAGGCGGAACAGCTCCGGCAGAGAATGTTAAATCAACTGGCCAATGCCCAATCCTCGGACAGAAAAATTGCATTTCAGGTGAGCGTTGTTGCCCATACCTATGAGACGGACCATCTGGCGACCTTGATTGATTCTGTTGAGAAAAGATTTCTTAAGCGGCCGAGTACTGAAGAAAATGCAGGGGGTGGCATGGAAATGCATATTCATTCATGCCTCAATACAGAATCCCTGCAGCTGGACCAGGAACAGGAATTGAAAGTTGGTTTTCGTAAAAAAGTGTCTCTCATGGGGGATTTTAAACACTTTAATCGAAAAATATTTGGACGCATAACCGTGCATGATGTTTCCATGCAGGGCATCAGCTTTGAAACCCGAAAACCCGAGGGCTTTGAGGTTGGAGATCTTCTGGATGTAAACTTTACACTGGATGATCGAAACAGAAGCCGAATTAAACGGCGGGTGAGTGTCCGCATTGTTGATGGAAAAAGCATCACCGGGGATTATTACAATCCACCGCCCCATGATAAACATCTGGGCTTCTATCTCATGGGGTAAACTGGAATTTTTTCATGTAAAAGCCTGACCCCGGTTCATAGTAGCAGGTCTTAATGATCAAGCCTGTATTTTCAAAGGTGTCTGGCTGATTGTCAGAGGTGTTAATAAATACCCCAGGTACCCTGGTGATAATATCTGTACAACACCGGTTGCTGGCTTGTGTTTATGCGGATATCTTCTTTTATATCAAATACCCCCTTGCCGAAATGAACCATGGATATCATGGCTTCCTGATTTATAAACCGGGTGTCTATTGAGCCAAAGGTTAGCTGTCCTGCCATTTTTTTAAGACTGTCTGCTGAAATGAGTTCCTTGTCCACTGCCAGAATCCATCCCCATTGACCCAGCGTGGGGATGGCATTGTGCATGGGCAGTGTCGTAAATCCAGCAGATTGGATGGTCTTGTCAATGCATAAAAACGCCTTTCTGGCAAAAAAAGGACTGCTTGCCTGGGTGATCATGACGCCGCCCCGGGTGAGATGGGCCTTTACTGTGCGATAAAAGTCATTTGAATAAAGATGCATGAGATCCATGGAATCAGGGTCCGGCAGATCAATGATAATGACGTTGAAAAGACGTTGGGTCTTTTCCAGAAAAGAGGTGCCGTCCATGTTTAAAATCGTCACCTTTTCATTGGAAAGTGAGTTGTGGTTGATCTTGCTTAATACGGGATGCCGGGCGGCAAGGTCAGTCATCACCGGGTCCAGATCCACCAAGGTCAGTGAGCCCACATCGGGGTACTTCAATACCTCCCGGGCCGCAAGGCCGTCACCACCGCCCAGGATAAGGATGTTGTCGTGGTTCGGTGTTATGGCCATGGCCGGATGTACAATGGGTTCGTGGTATTTTTCCTCATCATAGGTGGAAAATTGCTCCTGGCCGTTGATGAACAACCAGTAATCCTTTTTCCAGCGTGTCATGACGATTTTTTGAAATTTTGTCTGCACCTCATAAATGATGGTGTCTTTGTATTTTTTCTGTTCACTGAATTGAACGATATCATTGGCAAACCACAGGGCGCTGCCCATGATTATCAGCACTATGACAAAGGCGGTGACAAGGGTTTTTCTGTATGTTGTCAGCTCAATAAAACGCCACAGCAGCCAGCTGGCCACCAGAAAGTTAATGGTCCCCAGAAGCACCGGGGTGTAGATGAAGCCCAGCACCGGCAGAAATACAAAGGCAAATAAAATACCACCGATGAGGGAGCCGAAGTAGTCCATTTCAAGGACCTTTGAAATGTTGGTACGAAGGGCTTGATATTTACTGTTCAGGCGGGTGACCAGAGGAATCTCCAGGCCGATGAGAAAGCCGATGCCAAAGGCCAGGGGGTATATGATTATTTCTCGGGATTCAAGATGGGGAGATAAGCCGAAACACAAAATGGCAGACACGCTGCAAAGGGATGACAGGATAAATTCCACCAGGACAAAAATATCCAGGAGGCGATGTTTAAAATGGCGGCTGTATGCGCTTCCCACCCCCATGGCAAAGAGCATGATGGACATGATCATGGTCCACTGAAAGGTGGCGTTGCCCATGAGGTAGGTGGCAAGGGTGGACAGAACAAACTCGGCAACAATACCAGAGCAGCCCGTGGCAAAGAGGGCAATCTGAAGGGTACGGCTCCTGGAGGGGGTAAACGCAGACACCTGGGGTCAGATGCACCAGAAAACGATGAATGCCCCGGCAATATAAGAAAAGGCTTCCAGGTAGGCGGCCCCCACGTTGGGTCCCCGGGTTTCAATGGATTTATCATTTCTTAATCCGATGATTTCATCGGAAAGCTTTACCCCGGGTAGCAAAAGAGCATCTGTGAGCGTTCGGATAAAGGGCAGAGACACAAGCCCGGTGATGGCATAGGCAATGAATGTGGTGATATTGTCGGTCCATGATATAAAATCGCCTTCGGCGGCAAGGCCCAGGACCACACCCATGGCAATGAGGGTGCCACTGAAGGCCACCCCGGCAGCCACATTATCTTTTTCAATTTCTGTGTGGATATCAAAGGGAAGGATAAAGTTGTAGACTTTGGACACGGCCAGTAACAGCAGTTGGCCCATGGCCCAGAATACCACGGCGGTGTCCATGCCGCCCCCCACCCCGGATACGGCACCGTAAATTACGAATCCCGATGCCATGGAGGTGCCAAACAAAACTGCTCCGGTGCCCTGATTCCGGTCACGCAGTAGTTCATCCTTGATTTTAAAGCGGTAAAGTATAACCCAGTCGCAAAGATAGGTGGACAGATTTAATAACAAAATACTCAGAAGTCCATACAGTGTTAAGTCAATCAGATCCTTTACTAGACCGTGGGATGGACCCACAATGGCACCCCCGAGGGCGATGACTAGACCTGCATAGTACCCGGTAACGGCCAGGGCAACGGCGGGGTTGTCGTTTTCCACAAGTTCAATATTTAAGTTGAAATCCCGGTGGAGAAGGTTGTAGCAAAGTTTTCCTATATAAAAAAGAATGAAAAAAATAATAAAATAAAGAATACCCAGAATTAATCCGTCAATGGTCATTTGCCGGAACCTCCTGCTCTGCTTCTCAGACCGGTTTTGGAACGGCCGATCTTCTGGTTTACTTTGCTGGAAAAGGAGGATTTCTTGGCATTCACCGAAGACATCCGGGAGGAATAAAAAGAAGGTCGTGTGGCTTTTACAATATTGCCAGTGGAACCATATTGCTTGTTTCTGCCAAAGTATGGTTTGTGGCTGGCTCTGTTACTTTGATAACTTCTGTAATCATTTCTGTGGATGGGGCTGTACCAGCCTCCGAACAGACTTGAAATCAGAGCGTATTTTCCATAAAATTCCCAAAAGGAACCTCCACTGCTGTCTTCACGCCATCGGCCATATTTTTCATCACCCACAAGGGCATAACCCGGGGGGGAAGCCACATCGTCAAAGCCCCCCTCTTTTTTGGTCAGCAGTGCCATGCCCAGGAATTCAATATTTTTATTGTAGAAGGCTTTAGGAACCTCAAACCACTGGGTTTTAGAAGATTCTTCGGGGAGCACCACAAGGTATTGATGAAAATATTTTTTTACAAAGGTGCCTTCTTCCTTCATGTCTTCAAGAATGATGGAAAAAGTGGGCTCATCCTTTAATGTTTTTTTCAATGTTTCCAGGGGATTTTCCCCGGGCCCGCCCCCGCAGCCTGTAAAAAGAATGCAAAACACTACCGCAAGGGTAAGCTTCGCAGAAAAATTACGGATATTTAAGGCATTGTGTGATTTCATAATTGTTCAATTTAACAGAAAATTTTATGGCGGGCAAGTAAATATTTTCAAGTTTGATTACGTGCAATATCCGTTGCGCTTTTAACAGGTCGTTGTTATGGTGCCATGGTCAGGTTTCCGGTGTTGGGGCCAAGCCCGTTTTTCCCAATTCCGGAACCCAACCCCACAATATATTAAGGAGGATGCAGATGTTTAGGTTGGACAATACGGTACTGCTGGTAATTGATATCCAGGGAAAACTGGCCACTTTAATGCATGAAAAGGACTCTCTTTTTTCATCCGTTTCCACACTGATCCAGGGAATGAAACTCATGGACGTCCCCATTGTGTGGGTGGAGCAGCTTCCCGACAAGCTGGGAAAATCCATCGTAGAGGTTTCCGATCATCTTGCTCCGGACATCACCCCCATTCCCAAGCATACCTTCAGCTGCTGTAAAAATGAGCAGTTCATGGACAGGTTTGATGCCATTGGCAGAAAACATGTGTTATTGGCCGGTATTGAGTCCCACATCTGTGTGTACCAGACCGGTATGGCGCTTCTGGAAAGGGGATGTGAGGTGCAGATGGTGGCAGATTGCGTGTCTTCCAGAACTGCACAGAACCGGCAATTGGGTATTGACCGCATCTGCCAGGCGGGTGGGAGCGTAACCAGCGTGGAGATGATCTTTTTTGAGCTGCTTCAGAAGGCTGAAGGCGATATGTTTCGTCAGGTGGTAAAGCTGATCAAATAATTTAGGTGTTGGATTTGTTTGGTTGGGCTTGGTTATAATATGCGCCATCCGTGATGGGTAAAGGGGGCAGGTTATGTGGTATTAGAGTCTGTTTTTCTATCCGGCTCTATGGTTTTGTTTTTTAAAGGTGTGATTAAACAAAAGCGCCAATAACGTAGGCCTGAGCTTACCCCAAAGTGGCCCATGTTGTGATCAAGTCCGTTTGGTTCATTCATCTGTTGTTGAGTTTTTCCAGATTTTCCCTGGCAAAATTCAGGCCAGGATCAATGGCCAGAGCCATTTCATAAAAATCCATGGCTTTTTCAATCTCTCCCATTTCCCGGTAATTAGAGGCAATGCTGGCATGATCAATGGCCGAACCGGGCTTTAATGCCAGAACCTTGCGAAAACAGGCTATGGACTCAGGATGACGTTTAAGCATGAAATGGCAGAATCCCATGAGATTGAAAATATCTTCGCGTTCATTGTCCAGCTCAATGCCTTTTTCAAGGAAGGTCAGGGCCTCCTGGTATTGTTCCATTTCCTTGAGACAGACACCGGCGTAAGAGCAGATGGTGGGAATATCCTGTTCTGTGGGGTTTTCCGTAAGAGCGCATTGTAATTGGGCCAATGCCTTTTCCGGCGCATCCATGGCAAGATGACACAGGGCCTTGTAGAATGAAATAAAGTACTGATGGGGAAGCATGTCAGAAACGTTTTCAAGTTGGGTCAGGGCCGCTTCCGGGGCATTGTTTTCATAGATGTGTTTGGCACAGAACATGACTACGCTACTGTTTTGAGCCCGCTCCCGGAAGCTTGTGCCCGGTACCATAATATAGCAGGCTGGGACGTTGAGCTGTGGATCTGTGGTGTCAAGCACGATGAGTTCAAAACCCATGCGTGACAGTTCCCGGGTGATAGCCTCTATTTCGTCCCTTATATTAGGGCTTGAAATATCTGGAAGTTCAGAGATTGACACCATTTTTGCACTACCGTTTTCCAGGGGGGCCATGAGATAGTCTGCCTGGTCAAGACTGGTGAACTTGGGCAGGCCGCTTGCCACATAGTTGGAAGGGGTGTTAAAATCACCTGCCAGCTGGGCCACCTCTGTCAATGCCCGGCTGAGCGCCTTGTCTGGGCTGGCTGCCGTGCCCGCCGTCCAGACAATTTCACTGGTTTCAGGAAAGGTGGAAGGGTCATAGGCCAGAACCCCCACCGTGGGAATTCCTGTGTCCAGGCTGAAATCATGGATGTAAAACCTGATACCGGCGGATCTGAACTTGGCAATGAGTTCCTTTGTGGAAGGGCTGGTAACCGAATCCGGATCAATGAAGGGCAGTGTTTTTTTTTCTTTGCAGATGATGGCAGATACATGGCGTTCCACAATTTCACAGGCACCTTGGCAGATGGCCTCTTCCAGACAATTGCCCGCAGATGAGCCGTTGAACTCATTGATCATGAAAAACCAGTCCAGGGGGATATCCACCGTCTGGTCCCGGGTGATATTGTAGGCGTTAACCCATTGAAGTGGCAGGTCTGAAAAAATTTTTTCGGAAATTTCCCGGATGTCCGAACGATTATCCTGGACAGATGCGGCTGTCAGAGAAAAGGAAAGGGGGGCGGATACAGAGCTCCGGAGTTTTTTTCCGGTGTTTTCCGGGGCGGTTTTAAACCGGTAAAGACTGAATCTTTCGGCAAGCTCCATGACGGCACTTGCCTCGGCAAGGATGGGGCTTATGCCTTTTCCCATCTGCTTGCGGGTGCCGGTCAGAGCCTGGGCGTCGTGGCCGCATACGCTGAAATACACGGGGATGTCCAGTCGTCCGTTGTCGATACGCCGAGTTTCCTTTAAAATATTGAGTCCCGCATTGATGGATCTGTGCTTAAAGTTTTCAATGGTTTGTTCAGGGGACATGATTTTATCATGGTCTTGATTTTTAATTTTGTAGGCATCGGATAATTTTGATGTCATTATATTTTTAAGAACCTCTATTGGTTATGCAGTGTAATATTTCTGAGTTGACGGATGTTGTTTGAAAAAACAGTTTGACACAGTATCTAATTTTTTTGTACATTCAAAAAATCCGTAATTCCAACGGTTACAGAGATGAATAACGAAAAAATAAATATATTATAACTATTAATGCTTTGCAAGGCTAAATTACATGGCTCGTACCGCATCACTGACAAGAGAAACCAGAGAAACGAAAATAGACATTGAGATCAACATTGACGGCACCGGGAAATCCCAGATTTCCACTGGGATTGGTTTTTTTGACCATATGCTCACCCTTTTTGCGGTTCATGGTTTTTTTGATCTCACCGTCACGGTGAAGGGGGATCTGGATGTGGATTTTCATCACACGGTGGAGGATACCGGTCTGGTGCTGGGAAAGGTGATTTCCAAGGCACTTGGGGATCGCAGGGGTATTGCCCGGTATGGGGCAGGAGCTGTTCCCATGGATGAGGCCTTTAGCCGTGTGAATGTGGATTTTTCCAACAGGCCCTACCTGGTTTACCGTCTTCCCGATACCATTCGATCCTCGGGACCCTTTGATGCTTATCTTGCCAAAGAATTTTTCCGGGCCTTCAGTGCCCAGGGTGGGTTGAATCTGCACATCTCTTGTGATTATGGTGAAAATGAACATCATATAATTGAATCTGTTTTCAAGGCCCTGGGCCGGGCCATGAGTGTTGCCTGTGGATTTGATGACAGGATTGTTGGAACCCTTTCCAGTAAAGGAGCGCTTTGAAATTTGATGCCCCGTTCTCTTTTACTCCGGCGGTTCGGCTGAATATCATTGCACAATTTACCAGAACAAAAAATGGGCTCATCTTTTGAAAAATTATTGACATCCGGCCACCCGTAATTACTTTTAAAATTTTGTGATGTGCAGGTGTTGATCCTTCCATGCGTATATCTGAAGAAATCATTTCACAAATTTCAGCAGCCACCGATATTGTTGCTGTGATATCTGAATCGGTGATGCTGAAAAAATCAGGAATGAATTACTTTGGTTTATGTCCGTTTCATTCCGAAAAAACATCTTCTTTTTCTGTGAGCCCCCACAAGCAGATTTTTTACTGCTTTGGATGTGGTGCCGGGGGAAATGTGTTTTCATTTCTGATGAAATACCATGACGTTTCTTTTCCTGAAGCAGTAAAAATGCTGGGCCGAAAATGTGGTGTTGCCGTTGAGACAGGACCTGTGAGCCCTGAAAAAGAAAAGCACATGGCCCTGAGAGAGGGGCTTTACCGCTTGAACCAGCAGGTCATGGTCCATTATACAGATGTTTTGCGCCATACTCCTTCCGGGGAGCAGGCCATGCATTACCTGGAAAACCGGGGAATCACCGCCGATACCATGGAGCAGCTCAACCTTGGATTTGCCCCAAACCAATGGGATGACATGGTGTCATTTCTAAAAAAAAAGAAGGTGTCCAAGATGATGGCCGAGGCATCGGGGTTTGTGCTCAAACGTAGAGACAAACCAGGGTATTACGATCGCTTTCGAAATAGAATTATCTTTCCCATTTTTGATGTCACCCGTCAGGTTGCCGGTTTTGGAGGTCGGGTGATGGATGACGGTGTTCCCAAGTATCTCAATTCCCCGGAGACCCCAGTGTACAGCAAGGGTCGAATTCTTTATGGCTTTCATCTATCAAAGACCTATTGCAGACAGGAAGATACTGTTTATATTGTTGAAGGGTATTTTGATTTTATATCCCTTTTTCAATGTGGCATAAAAAACTGCGTGGCAACCCTGGGAACAGCAATGTCCCAATCCCATGTCAGGCTGTTAAAGGGGGCGGCATCCCGGGCAATTCTGGTGTTTGACTCCGACAAGGCCGGCATTAATGCAGCCAAAAGAAGCATTGGTACCTTTTTAAAAGAGGGGATGGATGTTCGCATTGTTATCCTGCCCCAGGGCCAGGACCCGGATTCCTTTGTGCAGCAGAGGGGAAAAACACAATTTGAAGCGTGTTCAGAAAGGGCCATGTCCGTGATTCCCTTTCTGACCCAGTCCGCCGTGGAGCAGTTTGGGCTTTCCGTGGAAGGAAAAATAAAGATCATGGAAGAGATGAAAACTCCCCTTGCCCGGGTGGAAGACCCTGCGGCTCGGTCTCTGTATATCCATGAATTATCTCAAACACTGGGTATTGATGAAACCGCAGTGCTTGAAAAGGTAAGAACCGCTTTTTTAGAATCCACGGATGCCTTTGTTTTGCCACCTGCTTCCAGTCCCCACGGAGATGCTTCCATGGGAACTGCCGTGGAGAATCATTCCATTCCAAGGGAAAGGCAGATGATATCCATGATGTTGCAGTTCCCTCAGATCAGGCAGGAGATTCTGAAAAAAGGGGTGCTTGACTGTTTTTATTCCCGGGAGCTCAGGGAAATTGGCAGGTATGTGCTTGAAATAGAAGGAAATGAGCAGATTGTGTCCCGGGTAATGGAAGCGGTGGAAACAGATGATCAGCGGCGTCTGGTGGCATCTCTTTCCATGGTGGAAATTCCCGATGTGGACAATGTGTATGAAAAATCCGTGTTTTTAATGAATAGAATTGTAAAAGTCTGGAACAAGAGCGAAAACAGACTTACATCTAAAATAAAAAGAGCAGAACAGGGCAGTAATTCCAGCCTTTCTTTTGACTTGCTTGAAAAACGTCAAAGGGAGATCCGGAGATTACGTGGCTATGAATGATAAAAAGCCTTTGGGGGGCATTTTTTATGGCAGCAGCGTCGGTTGAATCCAGCGAAAAAGATACAATATCCAGAGAAACGTTAAAGCAGTTGATTGAAAAGGGAAAAAATGAGGGCTGTCTCTCCTATGCCGAAATAAATGAAGCCATTTCCGATGATATAAAATCATCCGATCAGATTGATAACATATTGAGTATGTTTCAAAAACTGGGAATTGAGCTGGTTGATCTGGAAAAAGAAAACTCAAAGATACGCACCGCCGGAGAAAAAAAGGGGGGAAGTACCTCCGCCTCAACTGGTAGCTCCGGTACCTCCTTATCTGCCGATACCAAAGGCAAAAAAGCTGCTGTTGTAAAGGGGAAGCAGCCCCGGAAAACTGTTTTTACAGCAGGTGGGCCGGATGCAGACATGGAATTTGGTGCCGTCACCGACCCCGTTAAGATGTATCTCCGGGAAATGGGTATGGTAACCCTTTTAAGCCGTGAAGGAGAGATCACCATTGCCAAAAAAATTGAAGTTGGGGAGCGTGAAGTTTTAAAGGCCATGCTGGCAAGTCCCCTGACGGTGGTGAAACTCCTTGGCATCGGTGATAAAATGGAGGAGCAGAAGCTTCGCCCCAAACATATCCTGCGGGATGTGGATGAAGGGGATGGGATTGCAGATGAGGCTGTAAAGCTTGAAAAATTTCTCAGTACGGTCAGCAGTATCCGGGAAATTCATTTTGAAAATCAGAAAAACAGAGATCTTCTCATGGCGGGGGATCAACCCCCTGCTGCGGCAAGAAAATTAAGAGATGAGATCCGAAATAACAATGAAAAAATATATAATTATCTGAAAGATTGGCGGTTTGAATCCGGTATTCTGGATAATATTGAAAAAAGTCTTCGCAACAATATTAAATGGTTTGATACCATGGATGGCCTGCTCAAACGATGTTCTGGTACATTCAAGGCCAGGCGGGATGACATGTGTCAGAGCCTGGCTGATGCCGATGCCTTTGTGGCATGGGCTTGTGAGCAATCTAATATTACCCGGGAACGTGCGGTTGTACTGCACCAGGATCTTTGTGCAATCGTTGCCCAGATTGAACAGAGAAAGGATGATCTAAAAGGGGATGCCACCTCCCTTAGAAAAATTATCAAAGGGGTGGATAAGGGCCGTGCCAGGGCCAAGTATGCCAAGAGTGAACTGGTGCGTGCCAATTTAAGGCTGGTGGTGAGTATTGCCAAGAAATATACCAACCGGGGTCTGCAGTTTCTGGATTTAATCCAGGAGGGCAATATCGGTCTGATGAAGGCCGTGGACAAGTTTGAATACCGTCGAGGATACAAGTTCAGCACCTATGCCACATGGTGGATCCGTCAGGCCATTACCCGGGCTATTGCCGATCAGGCCAGAACCATTCGCATACCTGTGCACATGATTGAAACCATTAACAAGCTGATCCGAACCTCCCGATATCTTGTCCAGGAGATGGGCAAAGAGCCCTCCCCCGAGGAGATTGCCGAAAAAATGGAAATCCCCCTGGACAAGGTGCGGCGGGTGTTGAAAATTGCAAGGGAGCCCATTTCCCTTGAGACCCCCATCGGAGAAGAAGAAGATAGCCATCTTGGCGATTTCATTGAAGATAAAAAATTCTCTCTGCCTTCGGAAGCGGCCATTAATTTGAATCTGGCCGAGCAGACAAGAAAGGTGCTTGCCACCCTTACCCCCAGGGAGGAAAAGGTGCTTCGCATGCGATTCGGCATCGGAGAAAAAGCCGATCATACCCTGGAAGAGGTGGGGCGAGACTTCACTGTTACCCGTGAACGCATCCGTCAGATCGAGGCCAAAGCCCTTAGAAAATTGCGCCACCCCACACGAAGCAAGAAATTAAAAAGTTTTATAGAGATTTAATCCTTGACAATATAATTGAAAATTATATAATTGCCGAGTTCTCCAAATGGGAGGGCCCATAGCTCAGTCTGGTAGAGCCACCGGCTCATAACCGGTCGGTCCCTGGTTCGAATCCAGGTGGGCCCACCATAAAATTTCGGTTGTCAATGGATGGCATGCCGAGTACAGCCTCTGCAGAAAGAGGTGCGGGACGCAAATGAAGAAAAAATAACAAACAGGATATATACTTTTTATATGACTGTTGCAATATCTGAAAAAGCCTGAGTAAAGAAAAGCGTGGTATTCAAATACCACGCTTTTTTTATTTAGGATCTGGCGGTGTAATTTTTTTGACCGGAAGCCTATGGTTTCAGGTGCCGGGAGGGGCATATGGCCGTAACAATTTGTGATTTTCTTGGATGTCTGGATGCTGTGATTCCCTTTTGCCTTGCCGAAAGCTGGGATAACTGCGGTCTCCAGGCCGGTCGCTCCGAGGCATCGGTGACAAAGGTTCTTGTGGCACTGGATGTGACCATGGAAGTTATGGCCGGTGCATTGGCGTGGGGGGCGGATCTGGTATTGACCCATCACCCTTTGATGATAGTCCCCCTGAAGCAACTGGATTTCAGTGTCATGCCCGGCTCTGCCATTGCCCTGTCCGCTGCTCACAATATTTCCATCATCTCTTTACATACCAACCTGGATAAAGCCCGGGGGGGATTAAATGATTATTTTGCCAGGTTGCTGGGCTTGACCCAACTTGCCAGCCTTCAACCCTCCTTTGAAAACAATGGGACAAATGGGTGTGTGGAGGGCATCGGCCGGGTGGGGCACCTTGCTGCCCCGGTGACACTGGCGACCCTGGGGGAGCAGGTGAAAAAAATTTTCAGGGCTGGATATGTCAGACGGGTGGGATCACCGGACATGATGGTGGACACAGTTGCTGTGTGTACCGGCAGTGGTGAATCCCTCCTGAAAGATGTATTTGATTCCGGTGCCCAGGCCTATGTCACCGGAGATTTGAAATATCATGGTGCCCGTGACATTGAAGCATCTGGCATGGGGGCAATTGATGTGGGACATTTTGCATCGGAACACATCGTCATTGATCTTCTGCTGGAAAAAATCAAGGCAATTTCGGTGCAGGCAGGGCTCAATCTTGATGTAAAAGGGTATGCAGGAGAATCTGAACCTTTCGTTGTTCAATGATGACAAGTGGCCCAAGTTATAAACAGGACCATAAATGGTGAATCAATAGAATCCGCCTCCTTTGGATTATGATGCGGTGACGTGTCCTTGACTATGGGATAAAAACGACGGAGTTTTAGTTACAATACCAACGCCACAGGGGAAAAATATGGCAGCAATTACTAAAAATGAGATGGATGTGCTGATAAGGCTTCAGAAGGCTGAGACAGAGACCGTTCGGATTTTGTCCTATCTTAAAGGCATTGATAAGGAAAAAGAGGCACTTGAATCCAAGTTGACCGCTTTTGTGAAAGCGCTGGATAAGAAGAAAGATGCCCTTGACGCTGTTGTCAAGAAAGTTAAGGATATGGAGCTTGAAATTCAGACAACGGATGAGCGTATTAAAAAAAGCACTGAAACCTTGAGGCATGTAAAAACAGACAGGGAGTACCAGGTGCTTCAGCGCGAAATAGACAATAATAAAAAACGCCTTGAAAGTCTTGAAGATGCTCTTCTGAAAATATTTGATGAAAAAGAGGCCCAGGAAAAGATTGTTCAGGAACAACTGCTTGACCTGGATCAGGTCACGGCAAAAATAAGGTCGGAGCAGGCGGAAATTGACCGCAAATGCGAAGACGACCGGGAATTGCTTGAAACTTACACGCAGCAGAAGGAAGATATCGGTGCCACCCTTTCCCCTGATTTATTGAAAAGCTTTGATGAAATTTCTGGAACCAGCGGTGGACTTGCCGTGGCAGAAGTCAGAAATGAGGTGTGCCGGGGATGCTTCATGAATATACCGCCACAGCTTTACATTGAAGTGCAGAGAGGGAAAGACTTGATTTTATGTCCCCAATGCAATAGAATCCTCTACTTCAGTGCTCAGGAATAAATTAAGACCTTGCCCTGACGGATGAGGATACACTGAAAAAAGTAAACATATACGGTGGAAGTAGACTATACGATCGCTGGATCTTAATTGATCTGGAGGAAAGTCCGAACACTGCAGGGCAGGACGCTCCATAACGTGGAGTCGCGGCAACGTGAAGGAAAGTGCAACAGAGAGTAGACCGCCGTGTTGTTTCTTTATTGAAACAACACGGTAAGGGTGAAACGGTGCGGTAAGAGCGCACCAGTTCTCCGGGCGACCGGAGAAGCTTGGTAAACCCCGTCCAGTGCAAGACCAAATAGGGAAGTGTTTGAGGGCTGCCCGTCCGAGCTTCCGGGTAGGTTGCAAGAGGTGTGCGGCAACGTACATCCCAGATGAATGATCGTGGCCCCGATGGCGGGTAACTGCCCCGGGGTACAAAATTCGGCTTACTGGCTGCTTTCACCGTATATTTTATTAAAATTGGCTTCATGTTGATCTTTATAAAGGACCCTGAAATTTAAACATGATTCTAAAATTTACATAAGCAAGTCGAATATTTACATTGAAGGATAGATAAGATGCTGTTGATTGAAGAACTTAAAGTGGAGGTGGGAGACAAAGAGATTCTGCAGAATGTCAATCTCCATGTCCCCCCGGGGGAGACCCATATCCTCTTTGGACCCAACGGATCCGGGAAAACCACCCTCATGATGACCATCATGGGATTTTCCGGTTACCGGATTACCCGGGGTAAAATCACTTTTAAAGGCGAAGATGTCACCTTCATGCCCCTCCATGAACGGGCCAGATTGGGTATTGGAGTTCTTTTTCAGCGTCCACCCACCATTAATGGTCTTACTACCCGCCGTATGGTGGAACTATGCGCAAGGGATCGTGAGGTGGATGTGGATAAGCTGTCTGCCTGCCTTCGATTTGAAAGCTTTCTGGAACGGGATGTGAATCACAACCTTTCAGGAGGGGAAATAAAACGTTCAGAACTGCTCCAGCTCATGGCACAGCAGCCGGATATGGTGCTCCTGGACGAGCCGGAGTCCGGTGTGGACTTGGAATCCATTGCACTTCTGGGAGAAAGCATCAATATCCTGTTAAATCGAGGGATAAAAAAGCAGCCTTCCTGTCAGAAAGGCATCATCGGAGAAAAACCCAAATCGGGTCTGGTGATTACACACACCGGTCATATCCTGGACTACATCACCGCAGATAAAGGTCAGGTGCTCTATAAGGGACAGCTGCGATGTTCACGCAATGCCAGGGAAATTTTGAAATGGATCAGGGAATACGGGTATGAGGAGTGTGTCGGATGCACAGCGTAAGTGATAAAACCATTGTTAACCTTTCTGACTTTACCAGCGATGCGGCCCACGATGAACATGCCTATATTGACCGTCTTGACGCAATATCAAAAATAGATGCCGATGAATTTGTCAAAGTGGGCATAGAAACCAATGAAGCTCTGAGAGCCGGGACCTTTATCCAGAAAAACAATGACCTAGTACACTGCAGCCATTCCATGGAAGGGGTGGATGTCTTAGGTATGCCCGCAGCCCTTTCTCAATTTTCATGGCTTGAACCCTATGTATGGAAATTGCTGTCCCCGGAAAAGGATGACATGACAAGGGAGACTGCCAACAGTCCCCTGCAGGGATTTTTTATTCGCAGTCACAAGGGGGTTAAAATAGAAAAACCCCTGCAGACCTGTCTTCATATTGCCCAGGATAAATTTTCCCAGAAGGTTCACAATATTGTCATTGCCGAAGAAGACTCCGAAGTGCATATCATTGCCGGATGTTCCACCTCTCCCCATCTGTCTTCCGGGCTTCACATCGGCGTGTCGGAATTTTATGTAAAAAAAGGGGCTACCCTTAAATACACCATGATCCACGACTGGGGCGAAAACATTTTTGTTCGTCCACGAACAGCGGTGCATGTGGAAGAAGGGGGGGTGTTCATATCCAATTATATTTCCCTGAAACCCGTGGGCTCATTACAGTCCAATCCGGTCACCTATTTGGAAAAGGACGCCACTGCAAGATTGAACAGTATTCTGGTTGCGGGTAAAGGCTGTCACATGGATGTGGGATCTGTGGTGGAATTAAATGGGGCCGGTGCCAGGGCGGAAATTATTTCCCGGGCCATTGTGGCCGGGGGAACAATTATTTCCCGGGGCCACATAAAAGGCAAAGTGCCGGGGGTCAAGGGGCATCTTGAATGCAAGGGACTTATTTTAAAGGAGGGCCTCCTTCATGCCATCCCCGAACTTTCAGGCCTTGTACCCGGCGTAGAAATGTCCCATGAAGCCGCGGTGGGTAAAATTGACAAAAGAGAGATAGAGTATCTCATGGCCCGGGGTCTCACCGAAGATGATGCGGTTTCCACCATTGTTCGTGGTTTCCTCAATGTGGACATTGAGGGATTACCCGAAGAACTGGCCCGGAAAATGGATCAGGCGGTGAAGGAAACTGAACAGGACATGATGTAAGGGATAATAAAAGAAGAAATCATGACCCTATCGTGCGATATTTCCTTCAGGGAAAAAGCAAAGCTGTTCTCATTTGAGTATCTGAAATGTCTCATGTCCGTGACAGAGGTGGAAACAGAAGCCTATCTGTTCACCAAAAAGCTATACTCCAAGCTCATCACTGCTTCGCACCTGCTGGAGGATTTCCTTGATTTTCATGGGGCCAAGAATAACCGGGAATGGGTGTTTTACAGGGAACTCACCGCAGCGGTGCGTCATCTTTCCCTGGCAGGCTATTCCCAGAAACATATTTACAATCGCATCGGTTTTTATGAGTTTGAGAAAAAGCATGAAACCTTTGCAATGGAGTCCAGGGATACCCTGCTAATGATCCAGGGATCTTTGCAGTTGGCAGCGCCGGTGATTCTCCAGGAGGCGGTAAAGCTTGGCATAGAAATTCCAGCCATGGGCTATGAACCTGGTTATTTCCCCGGAATTGCCACAGGGGATCAGCTGGAACATAACATTGATGACCAGGAAAACAGACGACAACAACAGCAGCAAAAAAATCTAACAATTATTGCCAGTGATTTTCTGGCCCTGGTGGATAAATTTGAACAATTTGCCTTTTATGAAAGATATCCAAGTACCAGGATACGGGAAATTGTACCGGAAAAAATTAATGAAGTGGAAATCCGGCGCTTTGAAATGCTGCTGCATAACCTTCAATCCTCCTTTGATTCCTATGTGATTCATGGCGGATTTTTCCATGGCAACCGAAAGCTTAAACAGCTTCGGAGCCATTTTTCCATTGTTTTTCATATTCTCCAGGTCATGGGACGTTTGCTGCATTTCTATGAGCGTCATCTCCATGATGTGGAATATAAAGATGTGTACAAGAGCGTCAGTGAGGCCTTAACGGAGCTTATTGATCCTGATGTGTTGCTGGACCGGGCCGTCAATTACTGCCTGTTTTATGCTTGGCAGTTTCTTTCCTCTGGGAAGCGCCTGGCCTCTGAAGTTCTCAATGAAAACATTGATCGGGGCAGCATCACCGTGGGGATTCCCCAGGAAAGGGGATTTCATTCCCGCCCCAGCCTGTTGGTTGCCAAGATTGTCCAGTATTACGGCGGGGAGGTAGAGCTTCTGGTGGGAGCGGATCGATTTGATGCCTCAAGCGTTCTCGATATCCAGTGGGCCGGGGGAAAAATCAAAAAAGAAGAGGTGGAGCAGGTCTCCTTTGAGGGGGATTCCAGGGCTCTTGCCGACATTAAAATTCTTGCCGGTGTTAATTATGGTGAAGATCTCATTGGTAAAGGGGTTCCCCTACCAAAAGAACTGTTTTACCTGAGATAGGCGGCGCAGATATGTCTCAATCCAGGGTGGCGGCCATAATTGTGGCCGGGGGAAGTGGCCAGCGCATGCAATCGTCTGTGCGCAAGCAGTACATGATGCTCAAGGGCCTACCCGTTGTGGTGAGAACCCTTCATTTTTTTGCTGCCCGGAAATTCATTGACCCCATTTTACTTGTTATTCCCCGGGCCGATGAGACTTTCTGCAGGCAGGAACTTCTGAGGCCCCACGGCCTTTCTGAAAGGATTCTGCTGGATTATGGGGGAACACATCGCCAGTCATCGGTGAAAAACGGGCTGGATGTTCTGAAGGACCAGGGCTTTTCCGGAAAAGATGTGGTGCTGATTCATGATGGTGTTCGACCCTTTGTGAATGCCGCCATGATTGAAAATTGCATTGAAGGTGCTCGACGTCATGGGGCCTGTGTCCCGGCCATTCGCGTTGTGGATACCCTGAAACGGGTGGATGATCATGGAAAGGTGGTGGACACGGTGTCCAGGGAAAACCTTTACCAGGTTCAGACTCCCCAGGCCTTCCACTTTGACTTGGTGGTAAGTGCCCATGAATATGCCCTTGGCAGTGGTTTAATGGGAACAGATGACGCTTCCCTGGTGGAGGCCATGGGAAAAGCGGTTTACATTGTGCCGGGTTCTCCCGATAACATAAAGCTTACCACCCCTGAAGATATGGGGCGGGCGGAATTCATTGTGTCTCGTCTTTGAACAATGATGCTTACGGAAGGGGGATAGGATATATGCTGTCTGTGTCGCAATGCCTGAACAATAAAAATGGGGAGAGAATTTGGATTCTGAATTAAAAATACGGCGTTTTATTTCCTTGGACATCATTTTTTTATTTTCAGGGGTCAGGGCCTGTCATCAACGCTTTTTGGGATTCATGTCCCGTTTTTTCTCAACCTTTACTTTTTTGTCAGTTTCTGCCATTTTTTTTTGTTGCCCGCTTGTTTCCCATGCGACTGATCCCCTGTCAACGGCCATGGCCGAATATCTGGAATGCTATCCCCTTGAACTGTTGAGTTTCAAAGATCAGAAACCCTCTGCCACTTCCCGGAATTTATGCCTGGCGGTGATTTATCATAAAAAGGGATTGTCTCCCCTGTGGGTCAGTGCTCAGGGTCCGGGGATTCGGGCCACCATTATTTTGGAAACCCTTAAGAAGGCCGATGAGGAGGGCTTGGACCCCGTAGATTATGGGGTGCCCCAGATGGAAACTTTGTGGCATTTACGGGAACCGTCATCCCTGGCCCGGCTGGACACCCTTATCACCTTTAATCTGATTAAATATATCCATGATGTCAGTCGTGGCCAGATAAAACTTCGGTATATAGAACCCCTTTTGTTTGCCGAGGCCGGAGATGTTGATTTTGACCCTCTTGCCACAGTGGATAAAGCCCTTTCAGTGAGTGACCTTGCCGCATATCTTGCCGCACTGCCCCCGGTCCACCGGCATTATACGGATTTAAAAAAAGCCCTTGAACATTATAGAAACCTGGCCCGCCAGGGGGGCTGGGAAAAAATTGCTGCCGGTAAAACCATTCGGCCCGGTGATTCTGATCACCGTCTGCCTGCCGTTGTAAAACGTCTTGCCATTACAGGGGATATTGTAAGTCCCGTTGAAGATAAACCCATGGTTTATGGGGAAGATCTAGTGCCATCCGTGAAAAAATTTCAGGTTCGCCATGGTCTTTCTCCAGATGGTGTGGTGGGGCCTGCAACCCTTGAGGCACTCAATATCCCCGTGCACAGTGCTGTCCGCCGGATTATGATTAACATGGCCAGGTGGCGATGGCAGGAGCATTCTCTGGGTGAAAAATATATTTTGGTGAATATTGCAGGCTTTAATCTGTCCGGGTTTGAAGGGGAGCAGTTGAAAATTCATTTTCCCGTGATTGTGGGAAAATTACAGCATCAGACCCCGGTTTTCAGTGACCGTGTGATGTACATCGACTTTAACCCTTATTGGAATATAACCCCCTCCATTGCCCGCAACGAAGAATTGCCTGCTCTTCGTAAAGACCCCCGTCATCTGGTGAAACGGCATATTCGGCTGTTTTCCAGCTGGAAATCTGATGCCGTGGAACTGGACTCCACCACCATGGACTGGCATAAGATTACCAGGGGGCAGATGGCCGGGTTTAAACTTCGCCAGGATCCCGGGCCCTGGAATGCTCTGGGAACTGTTAAATTTATTTTTCCAAATAAATATGATGTGTACATGCACGATACCCCCACACAGAATCTTTTCAGCCGTAGCACAAGAAATTTTAGTCATGGCTGTATACGTGTGAGTGATCCTCCGGGTCTTGCTCTGTTTATTCTTTCCGGTGAAAACGCCGGGTGGACTCGGGAGAAAATTAAAACCATACTGGACTCCGGCAAACGAACAGTGATTCGACCGGGGAGGTCTGTACCTGTGCACATAACCTACCAGACCGCATGGGTTAATAAAGATGGGTTAATTTGTTTCAACCGGGATATCTACGACCGGGATAGAAAATTGGGGCAGGCGCTTTTCCCCGGAGATGTGTTGAACTGACAAAGTATTTTTGTGTGATTCAAACAATTGATGGGTTGTATCTGATATTGGGAAGGGGCTCAGGGTTGAGTTGCGGATATTACGTCCAACCCTGCCTGAAAATTGACTGACACCTGAACATAAGGATGGAGAAAGAAGCCACAGCATATGAATATCAAAACAACAAGACGACAATTCTTAAAGGCGTCAGCCGGAGCAGCGGCGGGTCTTTTTCTCGGTTCTCCGCTGGTATCTTTGGCAAGTACGGGGGGCAGACGTACCATGACTTTTTTTCATACTCACACCGGGGAATATCTTGATATTCGCCACACTCCGGGTATCCGATCCGCATCCAATCAACGCAAGATCAATGATTTTTTGAGGGATTTTCGAACTAATACCATTCATCCCATTGATCCCGGTCTGCTTGATATCATCGCGGCTGTTCAAAATCGGGGAAATAGTCGGGGAATCATCGAAGTGGTTTCCGGTTACCGTTCACCGAAAACCAACCGTAATTTGAGAAAAAAAAGCTGGGGAGTGGCCAAAAAAAGCCTTCACATGGAAGGGCGGGCCATTGACATCCGCATCCAAGATTTTTCCACCCGTCATTTAAGGGATGTGGCCGTTCATCTTGGTGCCGGCGGTGTGGGATATTATCCCAAATCAGATTTTGTTCATCTGGATACCGGAGACTGTCGCTCCTGGTAATTTTATGGTAGTTGATTATTAAAAGCACCGTGCCAACCGTCCTAATTGCCAGGGAATTCCTTGTCACCACGCCGGTGCTGTTTTCTGCGCCTGTAAATTGCGTTTTATCTACCCTTTTTCGGCATCCTTATACTCGATGTTCAAGTTTTTTTGCCGATTTTGCGAGAACAGGGTCAGGCTTGCATTATTGCCGCTTTTATTTAAGTTTACCTTGAAACGCAGATAGTTGTAAAAAGTATGGAGCCTGATAAAAAACTCAGGCTCTAATACCACATAGCCTGACCCCGTTGGCCCACCAATTGTGACGGGTGGCTCATTTTATCACCAAACCCATCGAGTTATGATCTACATTTATTTGAAACATTATCCTCAAAATGGAGTCATTGCTCCATAAAGCGTAAGGCCGGAATGAATGAGATTTTTTCTTTTGCCTTGTTTTATCGCAGATTTTTTTCGTGAACGGTTGTTTTGACGATATAGTTTGACACCTATCCTTCCCATTGATATATTCAATTCAGGTGGCCGATATGAGACATATCCCACCAGATGAACTTAATTTCATGGATCAGCGATTCCACTGCAATGTTTTATACTTGTCCATCAAGTAATACCGTTTTCATCAAACAGGTTTTCCGTCATTTAATTTATATATGATCGGCAGCAAAAACCTTGATGCTGCCCGGGGAGGAAGCAATGGATGATAACACCACTTCAAAAACACTTTCCTATCACATTGAACTGGTAAAAACAGAAAAAAGGACCTTTGAAGATTGTTTCCAGGGGGTCTCCCGCATGATTTTAAGCAGCGGGGTGGATAAAATCACCGTCAAAGGTCGAACCACCTATCATTTTGATCTTTTCAGCAAGGGTAAAAAACACCTCGTGGGGATGTACGACGAAATCAACAGTTTTGTTTCCTTTGTAAAGGATGCCTCCGAGGGGGGATCTTCCCGGGAAATGGCCTTTGTCCTGGTGGGTGAACCGGGAAATGGTAAGACCTTCTTTGTGGATTATCTGTGTGAAGCCTACCGCAATTTTATTTTCAAGCCGGAAAATCGTAAATATACCTTCCGTTTCAAAGGCCTTGATCAACTGGAAGGTTATGGCAGAATTTCCACTATAGAATCCCAGACCTATGAAGATCCCATGATTCTTGCCATGGGACTGCATGAAACCCAGGCCGCCTCCCTGGAATATCTTGGTGCCACCTATGGTTTTTCCGACAGAGAACTTGAGGTGCTTACTGGGAAATATCGGCCGCTTGGGGCCTGTTCTTCCTATATATGGAACCAGATCCGGGAGTTCTGTGATGGCGATCTTGAAAGAATGCTATCCTTTGTGGAAGTGGTGCAGGTACCCATGATTGAAAGCATGGGCACCTTGACCGGTAAATATCCGGCCAAGGATAAAATTACCTCCTCCGCCGTGGATCTTCTGGGAGAAGAATCCATCCAGAGACTTCTCCACATCACTGATACCAACAATCCTTATCGGTTTGATTTGAGACGGGGTGCCCTTGCCCGGGTGGCCGGAGGCGGGATCCATTTCAGCGATGAGATTTATAAAAACAAAAAAGATCTGGTCCAAGTGTACCTCGGGGTGATTCAGAACCGCAATATTGAAATCGACGGCTATAAATGGCCCATTGATACTCTAATTGTGGCCACCAGCAACAACTCTGAATTTAATACCTTTCTGGCAGAAAAAGAAGAAGCTCCCATTGTGGACAGGTGCCGTCTCTGCTATGTGGCCCACAACACCGATTATAAACTCCAGAGTGAACTGACGGCTTATGCCATCGGCGGGGATGTCAAAACCACCCTGAACATGGAAAAACTCCACCAGGATCCCAACCTGAATTATGCTGCATCGGTGGGGGTGGTGCTCACCCGGCTGCCAAGATCGGAAAAACTCACCCCCGTGGAAACCATGAAGCTGTCCGCAGGGGAGGTGGCCGGAGAAAAGAGTTTAAAGACCCTGTCTGAACTCATCGACACCCTGAACCAGGACACAGACATCACCAAGCGCTTCGGTCAAAAAGGGCTGGGACAACGAAATTTGGGTCGGGCCATCCAGCTGCTTTTAGAGAGTTCCGAGACCAACGAGGGCACCTGCATGTTTGCCCTGGATATTTTCAGAACTCTGGAAAAGGTGGTGTTGGACTATGTCACAGAGTCTGGAGATCGCACCAAATTCATGGAGGATCTGCACACGGCCCGGGGACTTTACCGGGAACGCATCATGACCGAGATCTTCAATGCCTACATGGATGAACCCCTGGCCATTAAAAAAGATGTCATGAACTATGTGAACATGATCATCGGCATTGATGCCGAGCACCTGGGGCCGGACATGATGTGGAAATATAAAGATCCCCAGTCCAATGAACTTAAATCCATGAAGATCGATGAGCGCTACATTAAAAATGTTGAGGAACGTCTCGGGCTTAAAACCGACGAGCAGCGATCTTCCTTTAGAAACACCATTCGAAAGATTTACGGGCAGAAGATCTCAGTGGACCCCAATTATGATTTCATGGACAACCTGGAACTTGTCAAGGCCATCACCGATGTGCGACTGAAATCCGACATCGCCGGGGCTGGGAGCCTTGTGGGTGCCCTTGCCAATCGTACCAATGAAGAGAATAAGAAACTTCATGACCGGATGATCAACACCATGATGGATAAACTGGGATATTGCAGCACCTGTGCCCAGAAGACCATTGAATATTTCTGCAGTCAGGAGGATGATAAATAATGATAACCCTGGATGAACTCCTGGAAAGGGACCGGAAGCGGGAAGAGGACGGATTTAAACGCAAAATCCGCATTGGCCGTATTGTTAAACCTGTCCAGGGGGGCAGGGAAAGGATCATTGTTGTACCCACCACGGTGGAAGAAAAATTTGTTCATGATGAAATCAGCCTGGACGAAGAGGGCGAATCCCAGCCCACCGGGGGCACCGGTACCGGAGAAGAGGGCGATGTCATCGGCGAAGAGCCCATCCGCCCCCAGGAAGGAGAGGGAGAAGGCACTGGAGAAGGAGACGGCGAAGGCCCGGGGGAGGGCAGTGGTGGTGAACATGAATTTGAATCCAATGCCTATGATCTGGGAAGAACCCTGGCCCAGGATTTTGAACTGCCCAACCTGGTGGACAAGGGCGGCAAAAGAACCCTGGTGCGGTATGTCTATGACATGACCGACCGTAACCGGGGATTTGGCCAGATCCTTGACAAAAAAGCCACCATAAAACGTATTGTGCAGACAAACATCAGTCTTGGCAATATTCCCGATGTGTCTAATATTGATGCTTCCAAGTTTCTGGTGGCACCCTCTGACATGATCTATCGGGTGCTTTCCCGTGAGAAGGCCTATGAATCCCAGGCCATGATATTTTTTTTAAGGGATTACTCCGGGTCCATGGGGGGAAAGCCCACCCAGACGGTGGTGTCCCAGCATGTGATGATTTACTCCTGGCTGTTGTACCAGTACGAAAAACAAGTGGAAACCCGATTTATCCTCCATGACACGGATGCCAGGGAAGTGCCTGACTTTTATAAATATTATTCCTACAAAGTGGCCGGCGGCACCAAGGTGGTGTCCGCCTACCGCATGGTCAATGAAATAGTGGAAAAAGAAGGCCTTGCCAGGGACTACAATATTTATGTTTTCCACGGCACCGACGGGGATGACTGGGACACCGATGGCAAGGAGGCGTTGGTGGAACTGGAAAAAATGGTCACCTATGCTGCCCGTATCGGCATTACCGTTGCAAAGCACAATTATGCCAAAGGCAAGGAAACTGAGGTGGAAAAATACATTGCCGGTTCGGGACTTCTGGAAAAACATCCCCGTCACATCCGTATGGATGTCATGGCGGAGGATGCTGAAGACAGCAGGATTATTGAAGGGATTAAAAATCTTCTGGGCAGTTGACATTTAAAACCGGTCTTGATCATACCCCCCGGCCGTTTGGGGAGGGGGAAGATCATTATGACCGGGGACCGATGTTGTTATTACGCCAGTAAGAAAAGATCATGGCGCATAAAGGATCGTCAGACGGCTGACAAAGGGGAGGTTCACCATGGAAATTGTTGATCAGCATGTAAAGGCCATCATGGAAGGATGTAAGGAGCGGGCAAGGGATGCAGGCCTTTGTTTTGAGGATGAGTCCCTGGAATATATTGTCACCAACCGGGACATGGTGGAATTAAGCCCCAAGGTGATGATGCCAACCCTTTACGACTACTGGGTGCATGATGTCAGGGTGCTTTCCGGCAAGGGAATGTATGAACTTTATCCAAACAACCCCTACGAGACCGTCATCAACACCCGTCCTGCCATCTCGTTTTACAACGATAATAACCCGGACTGGCTCAATGTGATGATTTTTTATCATGTGCTGGGCCACATAGATTTTTTTCAGAACAATCTTTTTTTCCAGCACACCTGGGATCTTGATTTCAATGGCCAGGCCCTGGCAGATAAACGGCTGATTGCCAGATATCGGTCTGAAAAGGGGCGATGGGTGGATTATGTCATTGAATTTGCCAGGGGAATTGATAACCTGGTGGGATATCACGATACCGTTTCCCGGACCACCCGTGCACATCAGGCAAAACATCTCACCCCATTTGATTATTATTTTGATATCTTTCTCCAGCGGGAAAAAGGCCTGTCCCACAATGATTACCTCAAAGAGATTGAACGCTACAATGAAGCCCTGGCTACCCATCACCATAATATTGAGGAGCATTTTTTTATTGATGTGCGCATCAAATTTCCTGAGTTTGATGCCTTTTATAAACGATATCTGGAAAAAAAGGACCGGGGTCGACCCGATGTCATGGAATATATCATGGAGCACTCCACTTTTTTGAACAAGGACGAGAACAAGTGGATGAAATCCGTGATGGCGGTGGTGCGAAAAACCTCTTTGTTTTTTCAACCCCAGATCCGCACCAAGATCATGAACGAGGGCTGGGCCAGTTACTGGCATGAAACGCTGTTCATGAAAGATGACAGGATCAAAGGCCATGAGGTGAATTTTGCCAAGGTCAACGCCGGTGTTACCGCCATGCCCAAGGTGGGTCTCAACCCCTATGCCCTTGGCATGCGCCTTTTTTATCACATAGAAAAAATGGAAAACCGGGGTTGTTATTCCCTGGAATACGATCTGATTAAGGATGAGGTCAAACAGAAAGGCTTTGACACCAAGCATGGCGCGGGCCTTGATCGCCTTTTTTCCATCCGGGAAAATATGTGTGATTTTACCTTTATTAATACCTATATCGACCAGGAATTCATGCATCGGCACAATTTATTTGTGACGGGCAAGCGTCTAAACAGCCAACGCAAATCATGGCAGTATTATGTTAAATCCAGAAGTGCCCATGCCTATCGTGACATGGTCATTGACACCCTGTATCATCCCCCTGTCATAAAGGTCAATGTGGAAAAGACCAACCAGGGTCCCCTTTATCTGGAACACAGCTTTGAAGGCAAACCCCTGAAAACGGACTTTATTGAAAACACCATGATGGGCATTGAGTATCTCTGGGGTCGGTCGGTGCGCCTTGAAACCAGCGAACCGGTAAAGCCCGCCACCCCCCAGCAGCGCTATATTGATTTCTGGAGCCCACCTGCACCTGCCGGAGCATCGGCAGGCACCCCGAAAAAAGAAAAGGAACCAATGGCATGGAAGCGGGTTCTGTATGTGATGGAAAATAGAAAATTGTTGAAACGGGGGGTGTGAGAATGAACAAAGAAACCCTTGGCATGGAAAACAATGAACAGCGGGTGAAACAAGCCCTGGATTTTCTCAATGGTGATATCGGCGAATACGAAAAATTTAAACCAATTACCTTTACCCAGTACCTGGACATGGTGGCGAAGAATCCCTTTCGGACCATCCGCAATATTTTCCAGGTGTTCCATGACATGATGATATCCCACGTGGATAGAGTGGAAGCCTTTGAAGAGCTTGATGATCTGAACATTATCAATTATGACTGCAGTCGGCTTTTCGTGGCAGACTCGGAAAATCCCTACTTCACGGATCGGCTTTTTGCCAATCGCCTGATGAAGCACATGGAGGGCCTGCGCCATGGTGCCCAGCAGAATCAGATTTATATTTTTCATGGTCCCCATGGCTGCGGCAAGAGTACGTTTTTAAATAACATGCTTAAAAAATTTGAAAGCTATGCCAACAGTGAAGAGGGTATCCGGTACGAGATTGTGTGGCGACTTGATGTCGATAAACTCGGGGATGGCCGGGCTGCCGAGACAACTTCCGCCATTGAACGCCTGGTAAATTTGATTGATCATCCCCATGGGAATGTTTCTGAAAAAGTCACCGAGGCCTGCATTGCCCCCGGATTTCATTCCGAATACATAGAAATTCCTTGTATTTCACATGATAATCCCATTTTAATCATTCCCAAAAAACATCGACGGGATTTTCTGGATAAACTGGTCCCCAACGACGAATTTAAATGGCGATTGTTCAAGGAAAAAGAGTATGAATGGGTTTTCAGCCTTGAGCCCTGCACCATATGTGAATCCATTTTTCAGGCACTTCTGGAACGACTGGGTTCACCGGAAAAGGTGTTTGAGATGGTCTTTGCCAGGCCTTATTATTTTAATCGACGTCTGGGTACCGGGATTTCCGTATTCAACCCTGGGGATGTTCCCTTAAAGCAGAATGTCATGAGCAATCAAATGCTCCAGAACCGTATCAATAACCTGTTCAGGGACAGTAATTTGATCAACTATATCTATTCTCGGTTTTCCAAGACCAACAATGGTATTTATGCTTTGATGGACATTAAATCACACAATGTGGATCGCATGGTGGAACTGCACAATATCATCAGTGAGGCGGTGCACAAGGTGGAAGATATTGAAGAAAATGTAAATTCCCTGTTTCTGGCCCTGATGAATCCGGAAGACAAGAAAAACATCCGGGATTTTCCTTCCTTCACCGACCGCATCAGATATATTAATATTCCCTATGTGCTTGATATCGAAACGGAAATGAAAATATACAACAATATTTTTGGTCGTCATATAGAAGATGCTTTTTTACCCATGGTCATGGATAATTTTGCAAGGATTATCATCTCTTCCCGGTTGAAACCCAAATCTGAAGCCCTTGTCGACTGGATTAAAGACAGTTCGAAGTATAATCTTTACTGTGATGAACCATTGATGCTGCTGAAGATGGAAATATACGCAGGGCATATACCCGACTGGCTCAATGATGAAGATCGAAAAGCCCTTGACAGTAAGGTATGGCAGAAGATTTTCAAAGAGTCGGAAAATGAGGGAAATTACGGGTTTTCAGGCAGGGATTCTATCCGGCTTTTTGATCAGTTTTATTCTCTTTACGCCAAGGACGATGGACTGATAAACATGCCAGAGTTGTGCACCTTTTTTAAGGGCGTTATCAAGGATTATCCCAAAATGGTTCCCGATGGATTTCTGGATTCTCTGCTGCGCATGTACGAGTATAACGTACTGCAGCAGGTCAAGGAATCCCTTTATTATTACAATGAGCAGCAGATCACAAAGGATATTAAAAACTATATTTCAGCGCTTACCTTTGAGCTGGGTACCGAAGCAAGATGCCTTTTCACCGGCGAAGAAATTAATGTGACGGAGTCCTTTTTAAGTTCCATAGAGAGCCGTCTTTTTGCCGAGGGGATCACCATGGAAAAAAGAATTGAAATGCGCAACGATGTGCTTACCCAGTACACCACCCATGCACTTCCCCGGGAAATTATGGTGGAAGACAAGGATATCATAGAAACCCGTCTTTTTATGAGCCTTTATGAAAGATATGTCTTTAACTTGAAAAAACGTGTTCTGGAACCCTTTTTAAGCAATGAAAACTTCAGGCGGGCCATCCGGGATTTTGACACATCGGATTTTAAAACTTATGACAAACGTATCCGAAGTGATGTGAAATTTCTCATTAAAAATATGGCAAAAAAATTTCAATATACCGAACAGGGGGCCAAAGAGGTTTGTATTTATGTCATAGACTCCGAGCTTGCCGGTAAATTTAAGTAATATCCAGCACAATCTTCAATGCTTCCAGGGCGGCAACATATCCGAAGATACCGCTGATCATGGAGAGGCTCCCCATGGGATTGCGTTGTCTGCCGCTGTCAAAAAAGTTGGCTTCGGTTTCCCGGGATACCGAATCTTTCTCCACAATTTCCGTGGAATAAACGGTGTGAATTCCCGAGTCAATGCCCATGCGTCTCAGGCGTTTTCTCACCGAGCGTGCCAGGGGACAGGCCATGGTTTTTGAAATATCTCCGGTGGTGATGGCCGTGGGGTCCATGCGCCGGGCCGCTCCCATGCTGGAAATTACCCGGATGTTTCGCTGCACCAGTTCAAACAGAATGTTGACTTTTGGGTTCAGACTGTCAATGGCATCCACCACCACGTCCGTGGGGGTGTGGAAGACCTCATCAAAGGTGTCTTTATGGCACAGGGTATTAAACACCTCCACGTTAATGTCCGGGTTGATCTGCAACAGACGCTCTTTTGCCGCATGGGTTTTCAACCGTCCCACATTGGGTTCAATAGCCAGGAGCTGGCGGTTGAAATTACTCAGACCAATCTCATCAAAATCCACAACTCTTAATGTTCCCACCCCGCTCCGGGCCAGGGCCTCAATGGCGTGGGAACCCACGGCCCCAAGGCCGATGACGGTGATGGTTGCCTTTTCCAGGCGATCCATGGCATCTTTTCCCAGGAGCAGTTCCGTACGTTTAAATTTTTCTCTGTTAAATTTCATTTCTTCCTGTGTGGCAAGGTGTTCTGTTTTGTGCTACCGGTGAATCTGCAGGTAAAGTTGCTGGCCTTGCTTACGGTCTCGTAGGCAATGGTGTATGGCCCCGTAAGGGGCATGTCCAGTCGGGACCATTCTATTCTTTTTATTTTCATGTCAATATCTGTTCCAGTTTAAAAAACGATGGTCACAGGGATAATCGTCAAATGATATCATTTTACGTGTGTCCTTAAAAGGGTTATCAGCTGGCCTGAACCAAATTTAAGCACATCAAAAGCCGGTAATCCGGTCACTTTTGTGATCTGGGCACAGGCTGGTAAAAATTCATCCTTTTTCAGGCCCTCGTGGTTCAGGGTAACAGCAACTGCTTTTTTGCCGGAAAATGTGTTCATCTCCCGCATTTTTTTATCACTGATGTGACCGGCATCTCCGTTGCTTTTCCGCAGGGCATACTTGTTCACAATATCTGCCATGGGCTTATCGGTCGGGTGGGCAGGTTTTATGCGTAAGCCCGGATTGGATGTAACTGGATTCTTGGCTGCCAGAAGAACCGATAATGCCAATAACGCAAGCCTGACCCCAGCCCCCAGGTGATCCATGTTATGATTATTCTCTTAATTATTGATATAAGTATGGTCATAAAGATAGCAAGGAGTATAAAAAATACCGGTATGAACGATTCCGAGAATTGGCTATCCCCCCGTGCTGTAAGCATCGATGTAATAGGAGAATTAGATGCAGTCGTCCCAGCTTTTACTTGCCCCCCGGCTTTCAGATATGGTATTTTGAAAATTTTTTGGAGCATTAATCAATGATTCATTTGACAAAGATATCAAAGCAATATGGGGATCAAATCCTTTTTAAAAATGCCGGTATGCAGATTTTACCCGGGGCACGCATGGGGCTTGTGGGACCCAATGGCGCTGGTAAGACAACCCTTTTTCATCTGATAACCGGGGCAGAAGCAGCGGATGAAGGGGAAATTTCCTGTTCCAAAAAAACGAAAATTGGTTATTTTTCCCAGAACGTGGGGGAGATGTCCGGGCGGTCTGCCATGGCCGAAGTCATGTCGGCGGCCGCTGATGTGGTGATGCTGGGCAAAAAAATGAAAGAGATGGAAGCGGCCATGGCAACCCCCATGGATGACGAGGCCATGGCCATTTTGCTGGAAAATTATGGGGAAGCTGCTGAGGCCTTTGAAAATCGGGGGGGCTACGACCTTGAAACCCGGGCACAGACGGTGCTCACAGGGCTTGGTATCGGCCCGGCAGACGACACCCGCCCGGTGGAATCCTTCAGTGGTGGGTGGAAAATGCGCATTGCTCTTGCAAAAATACTCACCATCAGCCCGGACGTTTTACTCCTTGATGAACCAACCAACCATCTGGACATGGAGTCCATTGTCTGGCTTGAAAACTGGCTGATCAATGATTTCAAGGGTGCACTTTTAATGACCTGCCATGATCATGATTTCATGAATAAAGTGGTTTCCAAAATAGTTGAAGTGGCCAATAGAACCGTCACCACCTATGGGGGCAACTATGATTTTTATGTCCGGGAACGGGACATCCGCATGACCCATCTGCTGGCAAGCTATAGACGACAGCAGGAGATGTTGGCCAAGGAGGAAAATTTCATTGCCCGGTTCAAGGCCCGGGTCTCCCATGCGGCCCAGGTGCAGTCCAGAATCAAAAAACTTGAAAAAATAGAGCGCATTGAAATACCCGAACAGCAACGGGTCATGAAATTTGAATTTCCAGATCCCCCCCGCTCCGGGGATGACGTGGTTATGATTGATAACCTGGCCAAAACATGGGATCGACCCGATGGAACGGTAAACACCGTTTTTACCGATATTTCAGGGTTGATCAACCGAGAGAATAAAATTGCCGTGGTCGGGGTAAACGGGGCAGGAAAATCCACTTTCTTAAAGATTTTGGCAGGAAGGACAGAACCCACAGGGGGCAACTTAAAAATCGGAACCGGTGTGAACATAGGTTATTTCAGCCAACATGCCATGGAATTGCTTGACGCTGAAAAAACTGTTTTTGAAACCGTCCAGGACACCTTGCCCCTTGAAGGCATCGGTGTAATTCGAAGCCTTTGTGCGGCCTTTCTTTTTTCGGGGGATGATGTGGATAAGCAGATCAAACATCTCTCCGGCGGGGAAAAAAGCCGGGTGGTGCTGGCCACACTTCTGGGGCAACCCATTAATTTTCTCATCCTTGATGAGCCCACCAACCACCTGGACATTCAGTCCCGGGAGATCCTGCTCCATGCCCTAAAAAAATTCACCGGCACCCTTGTGCTGGTCAGCCATGACCGTTATTTCCTGCGCAGCCTTGTGGATCGGGTTCTAGAGATGGATCATGGTAAAATGACCGATTATAAAGGCGATTATGAGTATTACCTTTCAAAAACCGGTCGGGATCACAGGGAGGTGTGATTACTTTCCTTCATGGGGGCAATCATTGAAAATGGGACTGTCGCACAAGGCGCAGACGGATTTGTCAAGACGTGAAACAATTTCAGAAATGGCCGTATGTTTTGAGTCAAATATATTTTTTTCTCCGATGTAGTTAATATAATCTCCCTGCTTTAAAAATTGGATGATACTCCGGTTAAGACTGCACAGGAAAAGATCCTTGTCCATGGCCCTGCGCCTCTCTGTTTCCTGGATCAGCATCATGGCTCCGGACACATCAATGTAGCTGATCCCGGCCCCCACGATGAGCAGATTTTTGGGTGTATCCCCGTCAATTTCCTCAAAAACCTGGGCAATATGGCTGGCGGCACCAAAAAAAAGAGAACCGTCAATGCGAATAATTTTCAGCTGGGGGCATTCAGGAAACTCCCCGGAAATATTTTCTATCATGTGTCGACCCGGGGCTGTGGGGTCCGGCACAAGGGCGTCAACCCGGGGATGTGACATCCTTGTTAAATAAATGGCAAGGGAGAGAAGCACCCCTGTGTAAATGGCAAATTCAATCTGAAACAAAAGGGTGCCACAAAAAGTGGTCAAAAGCACGATGGATTCGGAACGGCTGCTTTTAAAGATTTCCCGGATGTGGTGGACATCAATGAGCTTAAAGGCCACCAGCAGAATGACGCCCCCCATGGCAGACAGGGGTAGCCATGCGGTGAGCGGGGCGATTAAGACAATGATGGCACCAAGGAAAAGGGCTGAGGAGATGCTTGAAAGCGGGGTTTTTGCTCCAGACTCGTAATTTACCCCGGACCGGGTAAAGGATCCGGAGCTGGCATAGCTTGAAAAAAAACTGCCCACAATGTTGGAAAGCCCCTGGCCGATGAATTCCTGGTTGCCGTTGATGTGCTGCCTGGAATGCATGGTGATGGACCGGGCAATGGAAGAGGCCTCAATAAGACCCAGAAGCGCCACGGCCAGTGCCCCCGGTGCCAGGAGTCGCAGGGTATCCAGACTCAGATCAGGCCTTGACAGGGGCGGAAGATTCCCGGGAAGGGACCCCAGGAGTCTGACCCCATGACTGTTTCCCCCCATGAGAATGGACAGGACACTGCCGATGATCATGGCAATCAGCAGCCCGGGCCACTGGGGGCGCCAGGTTTTCAGGATGCCTCCGCAGATCAGGGTGGTCAGTGATATGGCCAGCTCGTATTCGTTGGTCTGGCCGGTGGATTTTATGATAACCGCCCAGCTGGACAGAAATGAAGAGCCATTGGGAATGTGAATGCCCATGGCATATTTGAGCTGACCGGTGGAAATAAGCAGTGCCGCACCGGCGGTGAATCCCACTATCACCGAATGGGAAACAAAATTGAGTACTGTTCCCAGCCGTGCCAGGCCAAAGACCAGTTGAAATACCCCGGCCAGGAAGGTAAGTGACAGAACCAGGCTGATGTAATTTGCAGAACCGGGTTCTGCCAGGGGGCTTAAGGTGGAAAAGACAATAATGGACAATGCCGTGGTGGGGCCGCTGATCAAATGCATGGATGATCCGAAAAGAGCCGCAATAATGGGTGGAATAATGGCGGTGTACAAACCATACTCAGCTGGCAGGCCTGCCACCAGGGCAAAGGAGACCCCCTGGGGCAGGACAATGAATGCACCGGTGAGTCCGGCAGCCAGATCTGCCCGTAGGGTGGAAAAATTGATCAGCCCCAGCCATTGCAGAAATGGGAATAATTTGACACGCAGGGGTATCTTTCGAACCGGAAGGACTGACGGGGATGTAATTTTCAATATATCCACTCCTGTGGTTTAATATTCTGGATTCATTACGAATTCCCCGCGCTTGAAAATGGGGATGTGCCGGATTATAACGCCGTTATGATCCGGCTCTGTTTTTATGCATTCCAGGGGAATGTGTAATTGAGCTGGTATCGTTGTCGCAGCTCATCCATTTGATTCTGCAGCACCTTGGGAACCGGGCATCCACCATAAATCTTTCCAGGGTTTCAAAGTCCATCCATTCACAATCAGGGTATGCGTCGGTGTAAGACATTTCAACCTCCAGTTCCAGGGTTAATTTTCAGGGCAGATCGTATATAGGAGGACGTGATAATGGAACAGGTCCCATGTATCAGAAGAGCGCCTGAAAAGAGCGTGAGTATTTGGTGATACTTCCCGTCGATGAAGATGGTAGTATGCAAGGGCAATATTGTATCACCTCTTTTTTTTTGTACGCTTATACAAGCGGTGAGTCAAGAAAATATATGGAGAAATTATCATGCACAGATCTGGTGATTGACGTGTAAAAAAGTTGACGTTTTTGATAAACGGTGTCATAAAATAAAATTTTTTTAAAAGCAGGGCAGGAGTCGTAGTGTCGTTTAAAAAAGGGCAGCGGTGGATCAGCCGCATGGAGCCGGAACTGGGGTTAGGGACACTCAGTGCAGTGGAAAACAACGGTAGACGGGTGCATATACACTTTAAGGCAAGCGGTGTGGTGCGACAATACGCCATGGAAAGCGCCCCCCTTGAAAGGGCCTGTTTTTCTACGGGGGATACGATCACCTTAAAGGATGGCCTTTGTATCACCGTGACGGCGGTGGACACCCTGGACGATCTGTTTTACTATCATGGCCAGGGCCGGGTTATCTCAGAAGAGATACTGTCTGACACCATGTCCTTTTCCCGTCCCGGCGAGCGACTCTCCGCAGGTTTGTTTGATACCACCAGAACCTTTGATCTGCGTCTCCAGGCCCGGGTACTTCAGCACCGATACCGGCGTTCTCCTGTCATGGGGTTCCTGGGAGGGCGGGTGGAATTGATTCCCCATCAATTTTACATTGCCGGAGAAGTTGCCGCACGTTATCTGCCAAGGGTTCTCCTGGCGGATGAAACAGGTCTTGGAAAGACCATTGAAGCAAGCCTTATCCTGCATCGTCTGCTCTTGAATGAGCGGATTTCACGGGTGCTGATCCTGGTACCGGATTCTCTGGTGCACCAGTGGTTTGTGGAAATGTACCGGCGGTTCAATCTCTCTTTTTCCATTGTAAATGATGATTTCACCGCCTGCATGAATACATCTGGTAACCTTTTCATGGAAAACCAGCTTTTCCTGTGCCCCATGAATTATATGGAAAATCATTCCTCTTTAACACGCCATGCCCTTGATGGTGGATGGGACATGGTGGTGGTTGATGAAGCCCACCATCTGGACCCCAACGGCAGCACCCATGCATTTTTACAACGGGTGAGTAAGGGTACTTCAGGCATGATGCTGCTTACTGCCACACCGGAGCAATTGGGCATGGAACGCCATTTTGCCCATTTAAAGCTGCTTGATCCCCATCGTTATACCAGCCTTGACGCCTATCACAGGGAAGGTGTCACCTATGAAAACACCCTCGAAGAAATAAACCAGGGCCTTGAAAAACACACGGACCTGGACAGCGCCCCGGACAACGATCTTGAAATTTTGCTGGACTGCCATGGACCGGGCCGGTCGATTTTCAGAAACACCCGGGCCGTGATAAAGGGCTTTCCAGCCAGAAAGGGAAGATGCTATCCCCTTGACCGGCAAAACGAAGTGGCATGGCTTGCCGATTTACTTCAGCGTTTAAAAAACCGGAAAGTGCTTGTGATCTGCAGTACAAAGGAACGGGCTGCAGGCATTGCCCATGCCCTGCGGGGGGTGATGACCCTTAAGTTCACACAGTTTGATGAATCCATGAGCCTTTTGCAGCGCGATAGAAGTGCTGCCTGGTTTTCCGAAAAAGAGGGTGCCCGGCTTATGATCTGTTCCGAGATCGGCTCCGAGGGCCGGAATTTTCAATTCTGCCATCATCTGGTGTTGTTTGATCTTCCCGGTAATCCCGAGCTTTTGGAACAGCGCATTGGACGTCTGGACCGCATTGGTCAGACCAGGGACATTGAAATCCATGTCCCTTATTTAAAGAACAGTTCCCAGGAGGTTCTGGCCAGATGGTACATGGACGGCACTGGTATATTTAATGGGCATGTCAATGGGCTGTACCAGATATATGATCATTTCAAGGAGCGGTTAACGCGTCTTTGCAATGACTGCGATAGTGGAAGGGATTTTGACCGGCTCGTCCTTGATCAACTCATTGAAGAAACCCGACACCACGCCCGGGACATTCAGGAAACCCTGTCCCGGGGAAGGGATCGGCTTCTGGAGCTTAATTCCTTTCGATCCGGCCCTGCCCGGGCACTGGTTGATGCCATTTCTGCCCAGGACAACACCACCACCCTGGAAACCTTCGTCCTGGCTCTTTTTGATTTTTACAATGTTTCCCACGATGAATTCATGCCGCGGACCCATGCGGTTACCTTTGACATGGCCCATCCATCATTTCCTGTCCCTCCACTGAAAAAAGAGGGCATGACCATCACCTTTGATCGAAACATCGCCGTTACCCGGGGGGAAATGGATTTTATTACCTGGGATCATCCCCTGGTCCATGGTGTCATGGAACTGTTGCTTGGCAGTGAACAGGGAAACTGCAGCTTTGCCCTGTACCGGGCAGCCGGTGAGTTTCAATTGCTGCTGGAAGCCGTGCATGTTTTGGAATGCATAACACCGAAACATCTTCACATGGATCGTTTTTTACCTGTTACCCCCATAAGGGTGGTGGTGAACCATTTGATGGAAGAGGTGACACCTGACTGGGACTGGGATGATATTCACCTTGAACTCACCGATGAAAAGAGTGGCTTTCTCCGTGAATATCCCGAAATAAAGGAATCTTTGCTGCCGGGAATGATTCGAGCATCTGCCGGGTCCGTTGAAAGCCAGTCAAAAGAAATCATTGAAAAGGCCAGAGCGGACATGAGCCATACCCTGGGAATGGAGGTACGGCGCCTGGAGCGTTTACAACTTAAAAATCCTGCGGTGACAGACACAGAGATTGCCATGGCCCGTACAGCCCTTGAAGCGCTTGAAACTGCCTTGTCAACGGCCAGGCTGCGTGTGGATGCCCTTCGCTTGATCCGGGTGGGGTAGGTAACGGATAATGTTAAACACCTCAATGGTCAGGGCTGTGAAACGTTTTGGATGACTCGGCCGATCATTTTGTCAATATATCCATTTTTTTTAAATTGTTTTATTCTCTGGGTTATCAACGGGATATATTTGATACATAAGGATTTCTTTGAGAAGGCAAAATGCAGATTTACAACATCAATGGATCGGGGCAGGGCATGTATTTTATTGTCATGCCCCAGCCGTTTCAGTTCAATGAAAAATTCATATTTGGGGCCAATGGCATAATCCCTCCGACCGGAAAGGAGCATTTTAATGATTTGTTCATAGCTGGCGATTTCAGTCAATGTTAGCCTGGGAAGAAAGGTATCAAAGCGTTGGCCTAAACTGTCCCCCCTTTGCATCAGGCCCTGCTGTCCTATTAAATCTGCATCTTTGTTAAAGCTAAGCTCGTTTCCTTTCAGAACAAAAACAACTGTGGGAATATCCACATAGGGAATGGTGAATGACATGAAGCGGGCGCGTTCCGAAGTATAAAAAATGGTCAGTATCATATCCAGGTTGCCGGATTTCATCCCGGCCATGGCCCGGGCCCAGGGCATTCTCCTCACCTGTGGAGTGGGCCAGATTTGCCCGATTACCCCGCCAATTATGACGGCTGACCGATGACCAAGCCCCGGAAACCACTTAACTAAATTATCAGGATCATGTATGGTGGCCTTATGACTGACACGTAAGGTAAATAGCGACTAAACACTGACGGCCGTTCCGGGGGCTGAGGTTGATGATCCGACTTGACCATGGTAACAGAAGAGATGAAAAAAGACACAATATTTAAAGAAAAAAAAAATCCAGTGCCGCCCTTTGAATTCAATGAGAACGTGGCCCAGGTTTTTGATGATATGATAACCCGTTCCGTGCCCCTGTACAAAGAGTGCGTCCATCGCCAGGCCCAGCTGGCAGCCCGGTTTTACCAGAAGGGAACCCGGATATATGATCTTGGATGCTCCCATGGGAATCTGGGGATGACCTTTCACACCATCATGGCAGATGCCGGCTTTGACATGGTGGCGGTGGACAGCTCCCAGCCTATGCTGGATCGGTATGCAAGACGGTTAAAAGAAAAAGAGTCACAGAGTTCGGTCTCACTTGTGTGTGATCTGGTGGAAAACGTTGCCATTGACAATGCCTCGGTGGTGGTTTTAAATCTCACCCTGCAGTTTATCGCCCCCCACCGCAGGCAGGCTGTGATGCAAAGCATTTATGATGGACTTTGCCCGGGGGGGCTGCTGCTTCTCACTGAAAAAATTATCCATGAAAACAATTCAATAAATGTACTCCAACAGCACTATTATAAAAAATTCAAGCGGGAAAACGGTTATTCTGATCTGGAGATCAGCCAGAAGAGAGACGCTCTGGAGGATGTTCTTGTGCCGGAAACATTGGAAAAACATCGGGAACGTCTGCACTGTGCCGGGTTTGCCAATATGGATATCTGGCTTAAATGGTTTAATTTTGCCGCTATGCTTGCCATAAAATAGGCAAATATTCGGTCAGCACCCCATACTCGCCTGTTTTGGTCTGCTCACTTACCATTAGTATGCTACGCAGCCCCAAACAGGCGAGTATGAGGTTCTGCCGAAGGGTGCATTTCCATTTTCGCGGTTCGACGCTTAATCAGGGAGGGGTCAGGCTTGCGTTATTGGCGTTTTTGTTTAAAATTGCCTTTAAACACAGGCTGTTGACAAAATCATAATAACATAAGGCAGACCCCTGTTGGCTTTACCAACTATGACAAATAAACCATATTGTGATCAAGCCGGGAAAATGGGAATGCGCCCCTGCCGAAATATTTACATGATCAAGCCCAATATTTACTAAAATTTAGGATACCCGTTTAATGATTCCTCATATCAGCCTTGAATTTGAAAAAGTATTTATTGAACAATTAAATGAACCCCCTTTTAAAGACGCCCTGAACAAGGCATTGGACAGCAAACGGCATCTCTTTGAAATTCCCAGGGGAAATATCTTAAAATACGCCACGGCCCTTGAAAACTTGCCCGAAGCCACCCCGTCAACCTGTGATTTCCTTTCTGATGCTGTGGGCGTGGGAACTTCCCTGGATATCAACAGTTCTGACAGAGCCGTTATGGAAGCTGCATTGTACCAGATGTGTCCCTGGCGTAAAGGCCCCTATAAGTTGTTTAATATTTCCATTGACACTGAATGGAAAAGTTTTATTAAATGGGATCGATTGGCAGACCACATTGCCCCCCTTTACCGCAGACGGATTTTAGACATCGGCTCCAGTAACGGCTACTATATGTTTCGCATGGCCGCCTTTGATCCGTCCCTGGTGGTGGGGCTGGAACCCCAGCACACCTTTTATTTTCAATATCTGGCCCTGCAGAAGTATCTTAAATTATCCCGGGTGGTCAATCTTCCCTTTACCTTTGATGAATTCCCCGTGGCCCGGAATTATTTTGACACTGTTTTTTGTATGGGGGTTCTTTATCATCGGAAATCTCCCCTGGAAATGCTAAAAAAAATCCATGACACCCTTAAAAAAGATGGAGAACTGGTCCTGGAAAATCTCATCATCCGTTCCACGGAAAATATGTGTCTTTTTCCGGACGATCGATATGCCAAAATGAGAAATGTGTTTTTTATCCCGAGCATTCCGGCCATGACCTCCTGGTTGAAACGCACCGGATTTACCAATATCCGCTGCGTTGATGTCTCCGCAACTACTCCTGGTGAACAGCGCAAAACCCCATGGATTCAAACGGAATCTCTCAATGACTTTCTGGACCCGGCTGATGCCGGTAAAACAGTTGAAGGCTATCCTGCACCAGTACGGGCCATTTTTCTTGCCAACGCAGGATAACAGGTTGTGACCAAGCCCCAGGTTTTTTTAAGGGTTTGCACTGAGAAATGGTAATTCACCACGTGAAAGTGTAAAGTAGAAATGAAGGATGCCCCATATATGTTTTTTTATATGAAAAGATAGCCTTCAAGCCTACCTCAGCAGAGCCCCCCCGATGGGCAATATGAACCGGCCAATTGAGCCGTCTATGGTTCCGGGCCGGGCCCATTGCCCGTCGGGGGGGCGGCATAATGCCATTTTCAATATTTGTTGTGTCCGGCAGGACATGTGGGTGATAAAGAGAGGATTGTATGTCAGTTAAATTAAGAATTGCCGTGGTGGATGATGATCAAAACCTGGCAGAAAATGTGAGGGATATCTTTGAGCTGGCAGCCTACCAGGTGGCTGTTGCCAATGATGGAAATCAGGCCCTTGCCCTTTTTAAACAGGAAAAATTTGATCTTGCCTTTGTGGATGTGAAACTGCCTGACACCTCGGGGCAGGAACTTGTGAAAAGATTGACATCTCTGGCCCCAAACACCGAGTACATAATGATCACCGCCAATGCCTCCCTTGAAAGTGCCATTGCATCCGTAAACCTGCCCCAAGTGATCGGTTATGAAATCAAACCGGTGAACATGGAACGACTGCTTGCCTTTGTGCACCAGGTGGCCACCCGTAAAAAGGCCCAGATGGATGCCAGTGAAAACAGAAAGGCCCTGCAGACCCTGATGTCAAACCTGCCGGGTATGGCCTATCGGTGCAAAAATGAACCCCAATGGACCATGAAATTTGTCAGTGACGGCTGTGAACAGCTGACCGGATATACCCAGGATGAGTTGCTCAATAACCGTGTGGCGGCCTACGGTGATCTCATCTGTGAGTCCCATCGAGAAACAGTGTGGGCAAGTGTTCAGAAGGCATTGAATGTAAAGCATCATTTTGAACTGAGGTATCCCATAATAGATAAACAGGGTCAGGAGAGGTGGGTCTGGGAAAAGGGAATCGGAGTGGTGTCCACGGATGATATGTCGGGCATTGATCTCGTAAACGGGTTTATAATGGATATCACCAAAGAAAAAAATATGGAGTCACAGCTGCAGCAGGCCCATAAAATAGAGGCCATTGGTACCTTGACCGGTGGCATTGCCCATGATTTCAATAATATCCTGGGTATTATTCTGGGTAATCTGGAACTTGCCATGGATGAGTTTACCGAATGGAGCCCGGCCTGGATTAATTTACAGGAGATTAAAACCGCCACTTTCAGGGCCAGGGATGTGGTCCAGCAGCTGCTCAGTTTCACCCGGAAAACCAAGAATCAACACCTGCCCATTGAGATCAACGCGCTTGCCCGGGAAGCGGTGGCCTTGCTGCGGGCATCCATCCCCACCACCATTGACATCCGGGTTGACATTTCCGATGGACTGCCTGCCATTAATGCCGATGCCACCCAGATCCAGCAGATTATTCTTAATTTGACCACCAATGGGGTCCATGCCATGGAAAACAGCCAGGGGGTTTTAAGTCTGTCCCTTGAAACGGTGTGTATTGGACAAACATGTGACACCCACCCTCATTTTCAGGAAATGCCTCATGGACAGTACGTTCAATTGGTGGTGCGGGATACAGGTCCGGGGGTTGATCCTGCCATCATGGGAAAAATATTTGATCCGTATTTCACCACCAGGGAGGTGGGCAAGGGTACCGGATTGGGGCTGACTGTTGTGAAGGGAATTGTCAACGGCCATGATGGTGCCATTGCCATTGATTCCAGACCTGGCAAAGGCACTGCGGTTTATGTCATTTTCCCGGCGGTTCCCCATACCCCGGAGGCATCTATCGGCGTTGACGATGCCTCACCGGGGGGACAGGAACATATTTTAATTGTGGATGATGAACCCTCTTTGCTTAAAATGGTCCAGAAAGTTCTGCAGCGCCTGGGATACCAGGTGACCACCCATGAAAATCCCCAAAGGGCACTGGATCAATTCACAAAAAATCCCGGGGCCTTTGATATGGTCATCACAGACATGACCATGCCCGTTCTTTCCGGGGATGAACTGGCCAGGGCCCTGCTTGCTATACGTCCGGATCTTCCCATTATTCTGTGCACCGGTTACACCGAGCGCATCAATGCATTGGCTGCCCGGAATTTGGGAATTAAAAAATTTATTGAAAAACTACTGGAGCGTCGTAAATTGGCCGTTGCAGTGCGTGAAGTGCTTGATGATGCCAGGGCATGAACCCTTTAGGCTGATCTCAACATGGGGCACCCGTCACCAATAGCGGGCCAATGGGGTCAGGCTTGTGTTATTGCGGTTTTGACAACTACCTGCGGTTCAAGGAACTTTTCAACAAAAGCGCCAATAACTCAAGCCCAAGCATAATAACGGCAGGGGCTTTTGGTATGTTCAGCCCCGGGGCGAAGCTCTCAGTCCATTGATGGGCGGGGCAGCACCCCGCACCGCTGGGCGATTTCAGGCACCATATGCTCCCATTCAATGGCCATCATGTGAACCCCGGCAACGCCCTCCATCTCTTTAAATTCTTCCACTTGTTCAATGGCAAATTTGATGCCTTCCTCTGCCTGATCTTTTTTTTCCACACCTTTCAGGCGTTTTATAACCGCATCGGGTACGTCCATGCCGGGCACAAATTTTTTCATGAAATTGGCCATGCCCACATTTTTCATGGGGGTGACCCCGGCAAGGATATAACATTTTTCATGCAGTCCCATGTCCACAGCCCGGCGCATGAACTCCCGGAATTTTTCCATGTTGTAGATACACTGGGTCTGGATAAAATCTGCTCCTGCTTCAATTTTAGCGGCCAGACGATGCACCCGGTAATCAAAGGGATCAGCAAAGGGGTTACAGGCCGCCCCCACAAAGAGCCTGGGCCTTACATCAATGTCATCTCCATTGGCAAATTTGCCCTCATCACGCATGGTGGTCACCAGTTTTATCAGCTGCATGGAGTCAATGTCGTGGACATTCTTGGCCTGGGGATGGTTGCCGAAGGTCTGGTGGTCACCGGACAGGCACAACATGTTTTTAATGCCAAGGGCATGGGCCCCCAGAATATCACTGGTGATGGCCAGGCGGTTTCTGTCCCGGCATACCATCTGGAAATTGGGTTCCATACCCTCGTGAACCATGAGGTGGGATGCGGCAAGGCTGGACATTCTCACCACTGCGGTCTGGTTATCGGTGATATTCACGGCATCCACATTGCCTTTGAGATGCTGAAATTTTTCCACAAGGTGCGCCACGTTGGCTCCCTTGGGGGGACCGCACTCACCGGTGAAGGCAAAATGTCCGGCGGTGAGCACTTTTTCAAGGGTACTGCCTGATTTCAGATCACTCATGGTGTATTCTCCTTATTTTTGCTATCCTTACACTTGATGTTCAAGTTTTTTTGTTGGTCGCTTTTGTGAGAAAGGGGTCAGACCTGTGTTCTTGAATATCCAGTTATAGTAATTTAAATTGGCGTTGTCCGGGGCAGTTTATGGGTTTCACTACAGCTGATCTCCCCATGGGTATCCTGACCTGAATATTTGGAACCAAAGGGGGCATCATGCCATTTTTTTATTGAGTCAGCTCTTCCCGGATGCTTTTCCGGGGACCGCCATCCCTGGCCGATCGCCAGTCTCTTAACTCCCTGACCTTTAAAAGATCTCCCAATTTTCCCAGTTCCATTTTCTTTGAGACAATGAGATCCCAGATGCATTGGGTATCGGGGTTGATTTCGCACTTGCTTTGGGCCGATCCTCCGCAGGGTCCATGGAGCAGACTTTTGGCACACCGGGCAATGGGACAAAGCCCCTCAAAGTCATGGATAATACAGGTGCCGCAACCGGCGCAGCGTTCTTCCCAGATGCCATGGGCCACTGCCCCGCCGTAAAAGGTGGTGTTCACGGCGGGAAAAAATTTTTGACCGGGGTAGGCTTCAGACAGAAATTGGGGTCCCACTCCGCAGGCCATGGATAGCACGGCATCGTAATTGTTGATATTTTCCTTTAACTGGTCCACATATTCGTTGTCACACTGGCGTTCAAGGAGGGTGGTTTCAATGTGTATGGGCAGATTTTCTTTTTTTCTGGCAATGTTTAAAGACGATGCCAGGATCTCCACCTCCTTTAACCCTCCTGTATTGCACACGGTGACACATCCCTTGCATCCCACAATGAGGATGTTTGTCTGTGTCTCGATCATCTTCAATATTTCCGTCAGTGGTTTGCGATCGGCTACTATCATGGTTCACCTCTATGATTTATGGGTGGTGGGTATCAGGTTTTGGATATGCTGACACAACCTCCCATGTTAACTTGCTTTACTAAGTACTCACACATAAATTTTTCAGCATTCCATGGACATAGATCATTGATATCTCAATCTGGGCTTGGTCATAATATGGGCCACCCGTCCATTGGTGGGCCAACGGGCTTAAGGCTATGTGGTATTAGAGCCTGCATTTTTTTATAAGAAAGAGTAGGCAAGTCTAACAGTCTTTCATGCTTCGTTGTGGGCAGAACGAGATCATAATAAGGTCTGCCCGTGGCAGTTATATCAGGCTTTATGCTTTTGACAACTATCTGTGTTTAAAGGCAGATTTCAACAAAAGCGTCAATAACCCAAGCCTGAGCCTGACCCCATCCCCATGTGGCCCATTTTGTGAGCAAGCCCAAGAATATATGCTCAGGTACATACTATACCGTAGGCTGGCTCTTGATGGGGGAGGCACCAAGTTCCCTGATTTTTTGTGTCATCTCATGGGCAATTTCGGCAAATCGTCCCCCCTGGGCCGACGAAAGATTGTACATTTCCACCCGTTCCGGCTCCATACCGATCTCGGTCAGGATTTTTTTCACATGGGCCACTTTTTTACGGGTTTTGATGTTGCCGGTGAGGTAGTGGCATTCCCCCTCCAGGCATCCGGCCACGTAGACGCCGTCAGCACCGTCTTCCATTGCGTTTAACAGGTGGATGATATCCACCCGCCCGGTGCAAGGCACCTGCAGCACCTTTACTTCACTTGGGTAGCTCAATCGCATGGAACCTGCCAGGTCCCCGGCTGCGTATGCTCAATATTGACAGCAGAAAGCGATGATACGGGGTTCAAATGAATCCGTCATGTGTCTCCTCCTTATGCCACATTGAAAAGGGCATGGGTTTTGGCCAGAATCTGCCGGTCGGTGAAATGGTTCAGGGTGATTGCCTTGCCCGGACATTCGGATACACATAATCCACAACCGTGACATTCTCCGGGTTCAATCACTGCATATCCATCCTGGTGTATGAAGGGAATCTCATAGGGACAGGTGCGTACACAGGTGAGGCACACCGCACATTTTTCCGGTTCCACCGTTGCCACAATTCCCCCAACCATTATGTGATCCCGGGAAACAATGCGCATGGCACGGGCCACGGCTGCCGTTGCCTGGGCAATGGTCTCTTCCACGGGTTTGGGAAAATGGGCAAGTCCTGCCACAAAAATACCGTCCGATGCAAAATCCACGGGACGAAGTTTGGCATGGGCCTCCACCAGGAATCCTTCGTCATTCACCGGTATTTTAAAGGTTTCAAACAAGGCCTTGTTGTCGTGGGCCACAATGCCCGATGCCAGTACCAGAAAATCGGGATGGATGGTGACGGGTAGTTTTAATACATGATCCACCACCGTCACCTTGATGGCACCGGTGTCATCTATTGTCACCCGGGGCATTTTTTCAAGGTCATACCGGATGAAAAGGATGCCCATTTGCCGGGCTTGCTGGAATAGGTCCTCCCGAAATCCATAGGATCTGATATCCCGGTACAGGATGAACACCCGGGCCTGGGGCCTTAAGGTTTTAACCTCCATGGCACTTTTCAGGCTGTGGGTGCAGCATACCTTGCTGCAGTAAGGATTTTCATTGTTTCTGGAGCCCACACACTGGATGAACACAACGGATTTATTCTTTTTGATTTTATCGCTCTCATGTTCCAGCACCTTGTCCATTTCCAGATGGGTCAGGATATGGGGGTGCTCTCCATAACAATATTCATGGGGTTTGTATTCTTTTCCACCGGTGGCGACGATGGTGGCTCCGTGTTCCACAGCTTCTTTTGATGAAAGGGTGGTGATAAAATTGCCAAGGCTGCCCGTGGTGGATTTCACCTCGGTGTTTAAAAACACCTTGATCTGCGGGCTGTTTTTGACCTGGTGGATGAGATTGTCCACGTAGGGCTTTATGGGCTCGCCCTGCCAGGTGGATCTCAGGTCCTTTGCTACCCCGCCAAGCAGTGCCTCTCTTTCCACCAGCCATGCCTGATATCCCTGGGCTGCAACGGCCAGGGCCGCTTCCATGCCGGCAATGCCGCCGCCCACCACCAGAACGGATTTCTTGATGGACAGACGGACCTGGTGCAAGGGTTCCACATAGGTGGCCTTGGCCACGGCCATGCGCACCAGATCCTTGGCCTTGCGGGTGGCCCTTTCCGGCTGGTTCATGTGTACCCAGGTGTTCTGATCCCGGATATTGGCCATTTCAAACAGGTATTTGTTCAGGCCCGCATCCCTTATGGTTTCCTGGAACAGGGCTTCGTGGGTGCGAGGTGAACATGATGCCACCACCACCCGGTTAATGTCTTTTTCAATGATAATGTTCTTTATCTGTTCCTGGGTATCCTGGGAGCAGGTAAACAGATTGTCCTCCACATGCACCACATAGGGCAGGGTTGCGGCATAATCGCGCACGGCGGGGACATCGGCAATTCCGCCGATGTTGATGCCGCAGTTGCACACAAATACGCCGATGCGGGGGGGCATGCCGGAAAAATCGCGTTCCGGGGGCAGTTCCCGGGTCCTTGTGAGGGTCCAGCGCTGTTCTGACAGCATTTTAGCTGCCATGGTGGCCGTGGCCGAGGCTTCCATGACGGACATGGGAATATCCTTGGGTTCCTGGAATGCCCCGCATACAAAGATGCCGTCCCGGGTGGTGGTCACAGGAGATAAATTGCGGGTTCTTGCAAATTGGTGGCGGTTTAATTCAATGCCCATCACCGTTGCCAGTTCCTGGGCCCCGGCACAGGGGGCAAGGCCCACGGAGAGCACCACCATGTCAAATATTTCCTGGGCCGTGGAGCCCGATTCCGTGGCATAGACGATGCGCAGACGATGATCTTTCATGGGAAAAATGGAGTGAATTCTGGATCGGATAAAACGAACCCCGTTTTCATCCTCGGCCCGGATGTTGTACTTGTCAAACTCCTTGCCGTGGGTGCGCATGTCCATGAAGAAAATGGCCGTGTCCAGGGGATGTTCACTGTGCTCCTTGGCAATGACGGCCTGTTTGTTGGCATACATGCAGCACACCCCGGAGCAGTAGCTGTGATCTCCCTGGTTGATATCCCGGGATCCCACGCACTGGAGCCAGGCAATTTTCCTGGGTTCTGTTTCGTCAGACGGGCGCACCAGGTGGCCGGCATGGGGGCCGGATGCGGACAAGAGCCGCTCAAACTCAATGCTTGTGACAATGTTGGGGGAGGAGCCGTACCCGTAAGTTTTATAGGGTTCGGGGTTAAAGGGTGTGAAGCCCGGTGACAGAATAACTGCCCCCACATTAATTTCATGGATTACCGGGGTCATGGCATGGTCCACGGCACCGGCAAGACAGGCATCCACGCAGGCCATGCATTCGGAGCAATAGCCGCAGTTGAGGCATCGATGGGCTTCTTGTTGGCCCTGGCTCTCTTCAAACCCCAGTTCCACCTCATTAAAATTGCCCTTACGTTGTGTAAGACTCAGCTCCCGGATGCCGGACCGCGGCTGCTGCACAATATCCGGAGAGAGTGGGGTAAAGTTCGCCGTTTCTGTTAATTGTTTTCTGTCTGAACCCAAAGCGCTTCTGCCCGCCTTCATATCTTCACCGGCAAGGTATCTTTCAATGGACTCGGCTGTTTCCATGCCTGCCGCAATGGCGGCAATGGCCACATTGGGACCGGAGGTGAGATCTCCTCCGGCAAATACGCCCCTTCGACGGGTTTCAAAGGTGATTTCATCCACCTCTGTGGTGCCCCATCGGCTGATGGAAATGGTTTTATCCGGGGAGATGGATGTGGTATCCGGGGTCTGCCCAATGGCCAGGATGAGCTGATCAATGCCAATGTCATGTTCGCTGCCCAGGATGGGAACGGGTCTTCTACGTCCGGATGTGTCCGGTTCACCCAGTTTCATGCCAAGGCATTTTAATCCGGTGATGACCCCGTCCCGGCTGAGCACTTCAAGGGGGGCAGACAGATACACAATGTCAACCCCTTCGGCCTCGGCGGCAACAATTTCTTCTTCCCAGGCAGGCATCTCCTCCCGGGTCCGGCGGTAGAGGATGGTGGCTTTTTCAGCCCCCAGGCGCACAGCGCTTCTGGCCACATCAATGGCCACATTCCCGCCGCCAATGATGGCCACCTGTTTGCCCACCCGGGTGGTGCCGGTTAAATTCAACTCTCGTAAAAAATCAACCCCCTGGCGGACATTGTCCAGATTTTCTCCGGGGATGCCAAGGCCAATACCTTTGTGGGCACCAAGGGCCAGAAACACGGCGTCAAACCCGTCGGACAACAGAGAATCAATGGTGAGGTCCTTTCCAAGAGCGGTGTTTAGTTTGATTTCAACCCCCAGCCCGGTGATGACTTCAATGTCTTTGTTCAGGATTTCCGGGGGCAGACGATGGTCAGGTATGCCCACCCGGAGCATGCCGCCGGGTTTGGAAAGGCCTTCAAATATGGTGGATTTTATGCCTTTTCGGGCCAGGTGATAGGCGCAGGAAAGACCGGCAGGGCCGGAACCGATGATGGCTGTTCGTTTCCCGGTATCGGGTGCGCAGGTGATTTCAATCTTCCTTGCATCATACTGGTCTGCGGCCAGGCGTTTGAGATCCCGGATGGCAATGGGCTCATCCACTTCACATCGGCGGCAGGCATTTTCACACTCATGGGGGCAGATACGGCCGAGCACCCCGGGCAGGGGCAGCTGTTCCATGATGATCTCCAGGGCTTTTTTGTAATTGCCCTGTTTTACCATCTGCACATAGCCCTGGACATTGAGTCCGGCGGGACAGGTGAGCTTGCAGGGTGCCCGATCCCCCTTGTCAATGGCAAAGGCGCCGGGCATGGCCTGGGGATAGAGCTTGAAGGCTGCCTTTTTGGACGATAATCCCTCATCAAAGGGGTTGGGCAGTTCCACCGGGCACACGGAATCGCACTCGCCGCAGGCCGTGCATTTTTCCATGTCAATGAACCGGGGGGCCTGGGTGAGTTTCACCGTGAAATCACCGGCACTGCCTTCCACCGCAGTCACCGTGCTCATGGGCATAAGTTCAATGTTTAAGTGACGTCCCGCCTCCACCAGTTTGGGGGAAATAATGCACATGGAACAGTCATTGGTGGGAAAGGTTTTATCCAATTGGGCCATGACACCACCAATGGCTGTATCCTTTTCCACAAGATAGACAAGATAGCCTGCATCGGCAAGGTCAAGGGATGCCTGAATCCCTGCAATGCCGGCTCCCACCACCATTACGGATCCCGTTGGGTTTCTGGTCATTATGTATCCTCCTTTTCAAGGCCGTATTCCGCCAAATCAGGCCCGAGATAGGTCCGTTCGTTTTCCCCCAGAATGCCCATGGCAAGGCATATGATGGTCCACAGGTGGACGGTGTGATACTTGCCGCCATAATGATGGCACATGTCTTCGATCTGGGCATGGCAGTTGTGGCAGGGGGTGATAACATAATCGGCCCCGGTTTCCATGATCTGGTCAAACTTTACCTTTCCATAGGCCCGTCGCTGTTCTGTGTGGCCGGCTTGGAGGGCACCTCCGCCCCCGCCGCAGCAGAAGTTGTTGGACCGGTTGGGGATCATGTCGATGAAATTTTCTTCCCCCACAATGGTTTTGATGACAAATCGAAGATCATCGACTATATGGTCGCTTTCTATTTTCCTTGCGATGTTGCAGGGGTCCTGCACTGTAAATTTAATTTTAAGGTCCCGGTTCCAGTCAGCGTTGACCTTTAAGGTGCCTTCCCGGATCCACTGGGCAAAGAGTTCAATGATGCTTTTGAGTTCAAAGGTGTGGGGAATATTAAATTTTCTCAATCCTTCCAGGATTGAATAGTAGGAGTGTCCTCACTCGGTGTTGACCACCACCTTGGCCTTGATGGTATGTTCGATGTGGTGGGCAAACTCTTCCATGATGTATCTCCAGCCTTCATCATCGGCCAGAAACATGCAGTAGTTTTCCCCCCCCCACATCACCGTGGGATAGGTCCAGTCCACGCCGGTGAGGTGGAGCACCTTCCATAAGGGACTCATCTCGTCAGGTTCCGTTACCGGTTCCCGGGAGTTCTGGTTGAGCACCATGTGGGCGCCCACCCGGTCGGCGGTTATGTTTAATCCACTAAAATCGGGTTGTTCTTCCTTGATCTCTTCTGCCACATCTTCAATGGTGAATACAAAATCCTCCTTGGGAACCCCCATGGCATTGCCCGATTTAATGTGCTGATCGCAGGAACCCCTTATGCCCTTGGGTCTTTTTTTTCGGGGCCAGGCGGCCCGGACATTAAAAATAAATTTGGGAATATTAATTTTCATGGGGCAGGCGGTGACACAGCGACCGCACATGGTACACACCCATGCCCAGGGATTTTTAACGATTTCATCGTCCATGCCCAATAAGAGCAGGCGAAGGAATTTTCTGGGATCCATGTCATACTGCCCGCTGGCCGGACACCCGCCGGTGCAGGCACCACAGGTGAGACACAGATCAAGATTGGCCTCGGGGATACGGCTTGCCACCTCGTCTTTTAATTCACAGGTGAGCTCGTCAAGCGCAATTGATTCTGTCATTTTTTACCATCCCTTTTTATCTTAGTTTGGCTGCATCAAGATATTCGCCCAGTTTGTCTTCACCCCCGATGGTGATGATGTGTACCCCCTGGCACAGATGCTTGAGTCCTTTTATCGTATCGGCAAAAAGTTCAATGCTTGCCCGGGTTTTATCCGGCGATTTCAAGAGTTTCTGCACGGCCCATTCCGGGACCATTCCGGATTTGAAATGGCGATTTAGAAATTTCGCCATGCCGCCGGTGCGAAGAATCATCACCTCGGCGATGACCGGTACCCCGAAGGTGTTCACTTGTTTCATGAATTTTTCAAACTGATCCAGGTCAAAGATGGGGGTTGTGAGAAAGTATCCGGTGCCCACACTGATCATGTCCTCCAATTCTTCCATGCCGCGTTTTGGAAGATTTTTTCCCCAGGGGGTCTCCACACCGGAACCCAGCATGAAATCCATTTTTTTATCCAGGGCGTTGCCGTCAATGGTCTGCCCCTGCTTCATGTGCTCCAGCACCGATGACAGTTTTCCGGAATCCACATGGAAAAACATGGACTCCTGGAGACTCTCGCCGGAAATACGATAGTCTTCGGTGAATACCAGGAGATTTTCCACCCCGGCATCATGGGCCAGGGTGAGATCCCGCTGGAGCTGAACCCTGTTCTTATCCCTTGTGGTGGTCTGGTAAATAGCGTTGAAACGATTTTTGCGAAGCAGCTCACAGGTCTGGATGCTGTCTCCCACAACGCCCTCAAGTTCCACTTCAGATATGGAAACCCCGTCCACGCGCCCCTTTACCCTGTTCAGACTTTTGATCAGTTCCTGGGGATCATCTTCCCCCATGGGGGCCTGGATTTCCGAGGTTACGACAAATTTCTTTTTTTCAAGTGAGTCTTTCAAGTTCATGGCGGGCCTCCTATTCTTTAAGTCCAAGCAGTCTTGCCACTTCATTTTTCAACTGGGACAGGGGCAGGGGTTTTGAAAGGCACAGGTCTGCCCCATTCTCTTTCATCTGTTGAAATTTTTCGTCGTCCAGATAGGCGGACAGAACGATGATTTTGATGTGTGCGGTTTCTTCGGTGGTTTTGATTTTTTTGCACACCTCGTATCCCTTGATGTCGGGCATCATGATATCAAGGATCAGCAGATCGGGTTTAAAATGGTTGACCTGAAGCCCTGCTTCAAATCCGTCCGAGGCAGAGATGACTTCATAATCATATTCATCCTCCTCCAGGGACTGGACAATGGACTCCACGATGATCATGTCATCATCCACCACCAGGATTTTTTTCCCACTTGACTTTTCCCGGGCGTCGGGGATGGGAATTCCCTGATTTTCCATGAATTTCTCCAGATCTGTTTTTTTAATCCGTCGATGGCCGCCCACTGTTTTGTAGGCCTTGATGTGGCCTGCTTCCACCCAGTTGATGATGGTTTTTGATGAGACATTGCAGTATTTGCTTGCGGTAAATACGGTCATGGTGTCTTCCATGAATCGACCCTCCTTGTGAATGGATGAAATGATTACCCATGTTCTCCATGGGCCTTGTGCTTCAGGGGTTTTTGTTAAAATCTTTGTGCCCGGGGGCTGGTTTGCTGGTGGATGCATTTGCCGATCTTGTTACTCGATGATCAAGTTTGTTTATATTTACATATAACTGCCACGGGCAGACCTTATTTTGATCTCGTTCTGCCCACAACGAAGGACGAAAGAGAGTTAGACTTACCTACTCTTTCTTATAACTGCCATGGGCAGACCGTATTCCGATCCGGCTCTGCCCCCAACGAAGCTTGAAATACGCCCCTGATTTGCGGAGTATTTCATATAAAACGGGGAGGGGGCGGGCTTGCGTTATGGGCATTATCGGTGGCGCTTCGGGTTCGCCCCGGCTTTGGTCGATAACGCCAATAACACAAGCCTGACCCCGTTCTCGCAAAATCGGCAAAAAAACTTGAACATCGAGTGTTATGGAAAAGCAGGTGATGACTGATATATGTCTGGTTGCAAACCAGGCAGTTCCCCCATGTGATAACGAACTGATTGAGATGGACGAAACAGGAAGAACCAGATCGTGAATCGCTGATTCAAAGGAAGAATGTAAATCCGGGAGGATGGGGCCAGGCAGTGGTCAGAATGAAAATGAATTTTATATAGTTATTATATTTATTTTATTTTTTATTTAAAGTCAAGTATATAATTTAGATTATTAAAAATAAAATAGCTATAATAAATAAAATAACTGAACTTTATTTTTATATTGTAGGGATTTTTCCTTTACCGCAAGCATGACCTTTCTCTGATTAAACGTTGAACCTGGAAAATGGGAATGCGCCCCTTAACACTGCAGCGGTACTTGGCTTATTTCATTGAAAATCGGGTGTACAAGGGTGTGGATAGGTGACTTGGAATTCATTCCAACTCCATGTACAAGTTTATGTTGGCATTTTTTGCTGGAATGGGTTCTGCTTTGTGTTATTGGCCTTATCCACTGAATACTCCATTTCCAAAAACTGCAGTGGCATGTGCGGCGGGTTGCCATATGGTAAAAATGTCTTGACAACTTGACTTGTTTGGTTGATATTGGTTGCATTATTTAAAAGGCTGCTGAAAGGTCCTGGCGGTTCAGGCATGTCCCCTGATACCAGCCATTAAAATCAGCACTGCCGTGATGACAGGGAAATAATATGCTAAACACTGAATCACCTCTGCCTCTGTACCATCAGCTGGCAGAAATTTTAACCGCAGAGATAAGATCCGGAGAATATCCTCCGGGATCACGGATTCCTGCAGAAATGGGTCTTGCCCAAACCTACGGCATCGGCCGTCCCACCGTTCGTCAGGCCGTGGATCTTCTGGTCAGAAAAGGCCTTGTCAAAAGACGGCGGGGGGCCGGCACCTTTGTGACCGAGACGGGAAATGATGTGGATTTATTTTCCCTGGCCGGTACGTCAGCTGCTTTCCAGCGCCAGGGGATACCCATTGACATTAAACTTCTTTTTCCTGTGGGTCTTAAGGCGGTTTCAGGGGACAGGGAAAACCCGTTTTCAGGGGGACAAGCCTATGTGGTCAGCCGCTTGACCCTGGCAGAAGAACAGCCGGTGCTTCTGGAAAAGATTTATCTTCATCCCCGGCTGTTCAAGGGGATTGAGCATATGGATCTTACGGGAAAATCCCTGGCCCGGGTTGTGTCAGATACCTTTTATATGGTTCCGGACTGTGGCAGGCAGACGTTCCGGATTGAGCGTTTAAATCAATTTCAGGCACAGGCGCTGCAGCTTGCCGAGGATGATCCTGTAATTATGGTGAAACGGTTTCTGGATTTTCCCCAGGCCACCAATGCGGTTTACTCGGAACTTTTATGTCGCACAGACCGGTTTGTTTTTTCACAGACCATTGGAGGAAATATACATGAATAAACGCGGATACTACGGGGAATTCGGCGGGGCATTCATCCCTGAAATCCTGGTGGCCACCTTTGATGATCTGGTGAGCCATTTCAATGATATCAAAAATGACCCCGGTTTCTGGGAGTCTTATGTGGATCTCATGTCCACTTACTCCTGCAGGGCCACACCCCTTACCTATGCCGAGAATCTTACTAAGCATTTTGGTGGTGCAAAAATTTATATCAAGCGTGAAGATCTCAATCACACCGGGGCCCACAAGGCCAATAATGTCATGGGCCAGGGGCTTCTGGTTCAAAAAATGGGGAAAACCCGGGTAATTGCAGAAACAGGAGCCGGTCAGCACGGTGTGGCTACGGCCACCATGGCTGCAAAGTTTGGATTTGACTGCACCATTTATATGGGAGAGGTGGATGTAAAACGCCAGCGGCCCAACGTATTCTGGATGGAGCAGATGGGGGCCACGGTTATACCGGTCACAGATGGTACTCGCATATTAAAGGATGCCATCAACGAAGCCTTTCGGGACTGGGTAACCAACATGGAATCTACCCACTATGTTCTGGGAACTGCCTGTGGGCCCCATCCCTTCCCTGAAATGGTGACCTATTTTCAATCCATCATCGGTAAAGAGGCCAGAAAACAGATACTGGAACGAGAGGGTCGGTTACCCGCCCGGGTATATGCCTGCGTGGGTGGAGGATCCAATGCCATGGGGCTTTTCAGTGGATTTCTTTCAGACCCCGGGGTGGAATGTGTGGGGGTGGAGGCTGCCGGACGGGGCCTTGCCACCGGCGAACACGCTTCCCGCCTTTGCACAGATGATGCCTCTGTGGGCGTGGCCCAAGGGTACAAAACCTTTTTCCTCCAGGATGGGGACGGCCAGATGAAAGAAACCCATTCCATTGCCGCAGGCCTTGATTATGTGGGGGTGTCTCCCATTTTATCCCAGCTCCATGTGGATAAAAAGGCCCGGTTTGAATCCGCCACCGATGAAGAGGTTGTTGCCGCATTGAAGCTCACCATGCAGAAAGAAGGTATCATTCCGGCCCTGGAGTCCTCCCATGCCTTTGCCGGGGCCTTCAGGGAAGCCGGAAATCTTTCAAGTGATCAGTGCATCATCATCAATCAGTCGGGCAGGGGGGACAAGGATATCTTCACGGTGGCCGATGCCCTTGGTGACCCTAAATGGAAAGCGTTTATAAAGGAAAAGGCAGGTGAATATCATGCTTGAGGCTTATATAAGAGAAAAAAAACGAAAAAAAGATATTCTGCTCATGACCCACATCGTGCTTGGCTACCCCTCCTTTGAGGCATCCATGGACATTGTGGCCCAGATGGTGGTGGCCGGGGTGGATCTCATGGAACTGCAGATTCCCTTTTCAGAACCCATGGCAGACGGTCCTGTGATTTTAACGGCCAACCAGAAAGCCCTGGATGCCGGTACCCGGGTGGCCCAATGTTTTGAATTTGCAAGGGAAGCCTCCCGGCGCTTTGACATCCCTTTTTTGTTCATGACCTATACCAATATTTTGTTTAAATACGGCATGGACCGGTTTGCCGGGGATATGGCAGCAGCAGGGATAAAGGGTGCCATTGTGCCGGATCTTCCACCGGAAGAAGGTGGTGAGTATCTGAAAGCTATGGAAAAACAAAGCCTTAATCCTGTATATATTTTCTCACCCACCACCACGGATGCACGTATGGAACTTTTGGCATCCAAGGGCTCCGGACTCATGTACTGCATGGCCCGGAAAGGGGTGACGGGTAAGGACACCACCTTTTCCCACGACATGGATAACTACCTTGCCCGGTGCCGGAAAGCCACGGATCTTCCCCTGGCCGTGGGATTCGGAGTCAAGGACAAAAAGGATGTGGATTACCTGAAAGGAAGGGCGGATATCGCCGTCATCGGCTCCCAGACCATTCGTATTGTGAACGAAGAAGGCGTAGATGCCGTGGGGCCGTTTATTCAACAGCTCCAATAACAAACTATTTTGATAGATGTTGATCATTCTCAATGACGGCGGGTTTATTTATCCTTGAGATATTCAAGGAAAGCTGACATGGCCTGGGTTTCCTCCAGATTGCTTAGTTCCCTTCGTATGCGGGATATTTCCTCAAGCTCTGCTTTACTCAGGAGCAGGGCTTCTTTACGGGTGCCGGACTGATTAATATCAATTGCGGGCCAGATACGATTTTCTGCACAGGTGCGGTTGAGCATGAGATCCATATTGCCCGTGCCCTTAAACTCCTGGAAAATAATATCGTCCATGCGGCTTCCCGTCTCCACCAGTATGGTGGCAATGATGGTGAGGGAGCCGCCGTTTTCCGATTTTCTGGCCGCCCCGAAAATTTTTCGGGGAATCTGCATGGCATTGGCCCCCAGACCACCTGTCATGGTTCTGCCATGGCTGTCGGTCTGGGTATTGAAGGCCCTTGTCATACGGGTCAGGGAATCTATGAAAACCACGGCATTGTTTCCCATTTCCGCACAACATATGGCTGTGTGCAGGGCCAGACGGGTCATGCGCATGTGTTGGGAAACCTGCTGGTCAGCCGAAGAGAACAGGACATGGGCTTCCTTTAATCCTCTTTTAAAATCTGTGACCTCCTCGGGGCGTTCATCCACCAGAAGGATAAAGACCTCTGTATCCGGATGATTGGTGATAACGGCATTGGCCATGTGGCGAAGCAGGGTGGTTTTTCCCGTTTTTGGGGGGGCAATGATCAAGCCCCGCTGCCCAAGGCCCATGGGAACAATGCTGTCCAGGGCCTTGCCGGTCAGATCGTCGGGTCCCATGGTCATCTGCAGTCGTTCATAGGGGTTTATGCTTACCTGATCCTGCAACGGTACGGTGTGTAGGGTTTCTTTTAAGGGAATTCCGTTGATGGTGTCGATGCGAAGCAGTGCCATGTTTTTATTTCGCGGGCTCTTTTTTTCTCCGACACCCTTAATAAAGCCCCCTTCACTGAGCTTGAAACGGTTGATCATTTTGTTGGGAACATAGGTGTTTTCGGGAAGTGGCTGAAAATTATTTTCTATCTGTCTTAGAAATCCAAATCCCTGATCCATGATTTCCAGATATCCTTGTACGGGATTCACCATTTATCTCCTTTACGGCGTTGTATTGTTCGGCTATGGTCACGTATGGATGTAAAGCAAAAAGGGGAAGACATAAAATATAAGTCCCCTTTTGCCGTCATCCGGTTTCTATTCAGGAGCATTACGGTATACAGTACTTTGAAACATGATTTCGTCGTGTGTATATGGAAAGCGACAATGAACCCAGGGCTTGGAAATTGATAGAGTGCCATGGGGGTGGTGAAGCTGATTTCTTATCGATTGCTCTTTTTGGCCTACATAGTAACGACAAATACCTCGGGTGTCAAATAAATTGGCTTTAAGAATCAGGTTTTGATGTTAAAATGTGTGCGGAGCTTTAAATAAAAAGGGAAAACGCATTTTTTCCAACCGCCTTAAAAACCCTTGACAATGGTTTTGATCTGTGTGAAAGATGATCAAAATAAATAAGGATAAATTATATTGAAACATACAACTGACTGTACCATTAATCGTTTTTTTATTTTCGGACGTTTCTTTTTTAGGAACGTCCATCCGGTATAGTTCCGTTTAAGGATCATACCCCGGGTGGACTGTAGAGTCTACCCGGGGTTTTTTATTTTAAGGCTCTGGGAGAAAAACCCAGGGCCTTTTTTTGTTTTGGCCCGTTTCGGGTTTTGGGTGTGCTCATAACGTTGGGCTTAACCTTCCCCGGAATGGCCGATCTTAATTATCAAGCCCTGAAGTTAAAGTTTCGGACCTGGTGTTAAGAATTAAATTAATTTATAAATTAACGTAAATGGAGAAATGATCGTGATACTTGTATTGGAAAAAGAAATCACACAGGCAAAGAAAAATCAGATTAAAAGTTTGCTGGCCGAGCAGAAATGCATGGTCCATGAACCCGGTGGTAGCGGGCAGAATATTTTAGGGGTCATTGGAAAATGCGATAAGGAACATCTGCTTGCCATGGAAGGAGTCAGGGATGTCGTGCCCATCTCCACCTCCTATAAGCTTGTGAGCAGACAGATGAAAAAAGAAGATACCGTCATCACCATTGGTGATGTGGAGGTGGGGGGAAATAAAATTGCCATTATTGCCGGTCCCTGTGCTGTGGAAAGTAGAGAGCAGGCATTGACCATTGCAAGGGAAGTTAAAAAATACGGTGCCACCCTTTTCCGGGGGGGCGCATTTAAACCCCGATCCTCGCCATATTCCTTTCAGGGGCTGGAAGAAGAGGGACTTAAAATACTGGCAGAGGTAAGGGCGCTCACCGGGCTGCCCGTGGTGACGGAGATCACCTCCCCCCTGCAGGCGGATCTCATGATAAAGTATGTGGATGTCATCCAGATCGGTGCCCGGAATATGCAGAATTTTGAACTACTCAAATGTGCCGGTCGCATGGGATTGCCAGTGGTGCTGAAACGGGGACTTGCCGCCACCATTGAAGAGTGGTTGATGTCGGCTGAATACATCGCCTCGGAGGGTAATGAGAAAATTATTCTCTGTGAGCGGGGTATTAGAACCTTTGAGCCATACACCAGAAATACCCTGGATCTGTCCGCCATCCCCGTGTTAAAGCAGCTCACCCACCTGCCTGTGGTCATTGATCCCAGCCATGCCACCGGCATCCGGGAAAAGGTGGCCCCCATGGCAAGGGCCGCCGTTGCCGCCGGTGCCGATGCCCTGATGATTGAAGTGCACCATAATCCAGATGAGGCCTTGTCCGATGGTCCCCAGAGCCTTTATCCCATTCAGTTTGGCAGACTTGTCAGGGATCTGTATGTCATTGCACCGGTGGTGGGCAAGCAGTTGAACCATGACTATACGACTGGAAGAAAAGATAGAAAAAATTCCAGGGAACTGATGGATCGCACGGACCGGCGGGTGGCCTACCTTGGAGAGCAGGGTACCTTCAGCCACAAGGCCACCCAGCATTACTTCAACGAAGATGTGAACAGCTATCCCGTGCCCTCGTTCCGGGATATTTTTGAAGCGGTAAAACAGGGCCGGGCCGATTATGGCATTATCCCCATAGAAAATTCCCTGGCAGGCAGTATCCATGAAAATTATGATTTGCTGCTGGAATATGATCTCTACATCACCGCTGAGTTTTCTTTGCGGGTGGTACATAACCTTATTGCCCCTGCGGGAACAGCCCTGAAAGATATAAAACAGGTGTTTGCCCCGCCCCCGGCATTCCAGCAGTGTCGTCGGTTTCTGGATAATTATCCTGACATTGAGATGGTACCGGTCAATGCCACGGGAAGCGCGGTGAAACGCATAGCAGAATCGGGTCTGAAGGGGGCGGCGGCCATCGGCAGTGTGGAGGCGGCAGAACTTTTCTCCATGGCGGTGCTGGAAGAGGCCATTGAGGACAATCCCCGAAATTTCACCCGGTTTGCCATCATAGAAAAGGCCCAGTTAACGGAGGGTGCTGGCAATAAAGCCTCCATTGTGTTTTCCACATCCAATAAACCCGGTGCCCTGTTCCAGGTGATGAAAATCTTTGCGGACAATGACATCAATCTGGTGAAGCTGGAATCCCGACCCATACACGGCAAACCCTGGCAGTACATGTTTTATGCCGACCTTGAGACCGATATCCATGGGGAAAAGGCCACAGCGGTGCTTGCCACCATTGAGAAGAATACCGAATTTATGAAGGTTCTTGGCAGTTACACCGTGAGCGGATAAATATGCAACTGATAGGTACAACTCAACTTTCGGTGCTCGCCTTTCGTGGTGCTGTCAGGAACTGTATAACAACACCAGCCTTGAAGTGAAGTCCGAAAGTTGCGTATGTAATCTACATTGAGGCGCGTGTTCTGAATCTGGACACGCTCCTGGTCGTATCATGACACAGCGCCTGCCACCGGCAAAAGGATGGTAAATGTGCTACCTGAACCCAGTTTGCTGTCAACGGTGAGATCGCCTTCATGATCTTTGATAAACCCGTAACACACCGAAAGTCCCAGGCCCACGCCCTTGACACTGTCTGTTTTGGTGGTGAAAAAAGAGTCAAAGACCTTTTCCAGATGCTCTGCCTTGATGCCTGAACCCGTATCGGTGATGGTGATTTTTACCTTTTTCCCCATGGATGCAGTTGTGATGGTCAGATTCCCGCCGTCGGGCATGGCATCCATGGCATTGGAGATCAGGTTTAAAAATACCTGGCGCAGCTGATCTTTGGAGGCATGCACCAGGGGCAGATCCGTTGCCGGGTCAAATTTGAATTTAACGCTGTGTTCCCGGAACCTTTTTTCATACAGAAGAATGATTTCATCTAAAACCGTGTTCAGGTTGATGTGTATTTTTTCTTCCTGATCCGGCCGGGAAAAGGAGAGCATTTTTTTCAGCATGTCGGCAAGGCGTACGGTTTCAGAAAGGGACATGTCAAGGAGTCGTCTGCGTTTATTGCCGGGCGATATTTCGGTTTTCATTAGCTCCAGGGTATTCATGATGCCAAAGAGCGGGTTGTTGAGTTCATGGGCAATCTGGGAGGTCAGCCGCCCCATGGCTGCCAGTTTTTCCGACTGCAGAAGATGTTGCTGGGTTTCTCTTAAGGTCCGTTCCATCTCAAGGCGTTCCCCCAGATCCACGAAAATGCCCACCGAGGCGGTTTCCTGCCCCTTGTCATCAAGAAGGATACTTGCGGACAGGGTTCCTTCCAGGTTTTCCCCGTCCCGGCTGATAAAGGTAATGGGGTAGGATTTGAGTTTGCCCTTGCCTCCGTTTTCCGGGGAACGCATAAGCTTCATCACCTGTCTGGCCACGCCTTTGGGATAAATATCCGTGATGTTCATTTTGCCGATGACCTCTTCGGACACATACCCGAAGGTCTCTTCCGCACCCTGATTCCAGATGAGGACCTCTCCTTTCAGGTCGGCGGCCATGATGGCATTGGGGTTGCATGCAATGATCTGATCCAGAAAATCCAATGCCTTCCGGGTGCGGGCTTCCATGGTTTTACGCAGGGACTGGTCAACGACAACCCCCTCATATCCCAGTACATTGCCATTAACATCATACCGGACATGGCTTGTGAGCAGCACCTGGATGACATGGCCGTCCCGCCGTCTCCACTCCAGTTCATAGTCCACCACCCGGCCGTTTTTTTCCACCTTTGCCTGGTATTGCCTGCGGATTTCAGGTTTTAAGTAAAGGTCCGTGGCAATGTCCATGGCGAGGAAATTATCCTTGTCGGTGTATCCCAGCATTTTAAGAAGGGCCGGGTTGACATCCAGAAATCGCCCCTCCTTGCTGCTGATAAATATGCCGCATCCGGCATGCTCAAACAGACGCTTGTAATCTTCTTCAGAGGATTTAAGTTTTGCTTCCTGCTCCCGTGTGCTTGTGATGTCCCGGTAGATGGATAACTTGGAGCGGCTGCCGTCCCGGTTGGTCACAGGCAGTTCAATAAGGTTAAATGTTTTGTTCAGGTGATCAATATACACTTCGTGGTGGTGGGTTTCTCCCTTTTCAAAGACTTCAGTGTACCGGCACCAGGCACACCTTTGTGGGGTGTGGTTGATCACCTCGTGGCATTTTTTCCCCACATTGTCTCCGAACAGAGAGATCATGGTGCTGTTCATGTATTCAATTTCATGGTCGGCATTGATGATGTATATGCCGTCTTCAATGGCTTCTAAGGCTTCGATCAGTCGTGCGGTGTTGATATTTGGCATGGCTGTCTCCTTGTTTGAAGGAGGACGGGGGGTGACTGATAATTGGTCATGTAATGGCTGCCCTCTTTTTCAAAAACCACTACCCCTTCCATGAATCCCACGGTGCCGTGTTCTTCATGGGAAAGGCCCAGTTTGAATTCCTTTAAGGGAAAGAGATTCCAGTCGTGGGATACACATATGGCCATTTCTCCCGATGAAATGGTGTCAAGGCGCTTTACCATAAAATCGGCAATGGTATCGGCGGTGTGTTCCGGGTTGCACATAACGCTGTCATTAATTTCAAAGTTAAACCAGGATCGGAGAAAAGCCGGAGTCCCCACCCGGGTCATCATGGCAATGGCTTTGCCCAGATCTTTCACATAAAAAGGTGCCAACTCTTCGGCCAGAATATTATGATCACTGAACACGCCGTGGGCCTTGATATAACCCTTATCCATGACAAAGGCGGTTTCGATGCACCGGCCGAAAAAACTGGAAAAAAAATGGGGTTGAATGTTTCCCGGCAACCAGGTGCCAAGATCAAAGGCATGGGCCTTTCCCTCCGGGGTCAGACCAAGAAAGGGTTCTTTTGAGCTGTCTTCTCCGAAATATCGGTGGGAATGGCGCATGATAACGGCCATTTTTTCAACGCCCTCATCCATCAGGGCGGTGATGGTGTCAAGGGTTTCCTGGTGTCGCATTTTATCTTTGGGTCTCATGATGCAGTGGGGATTCCTTTTAAGTAAGCTGATCACGTTCTCCCAGAATCGGTCTTGAGAAAACGGGGTATCAAGTATTAAGGTTGAATGAAATTCATCCGTTATGATATATCTTCCTATAAAAGACTGCAACCATAAGGTTGGCACATTCACATTTTCCCGGTTTTGGGCTGAATTAGTCGATGTTCAGGTTTTTTATGTTGATAAAAATTGAGAAGGGGTCATGGAAAAAAAGATTAAAATCATAGGTGCACCCATGGACTTCGGGCAGCTTCACCGGGGGGTGGATATGGGGCCTGCTGCCCTCAGATACTCCGGGCTTGTTACGGCGTTGCGAAGCCTGGGATATGAAGTGGAAGATTCCGGAGATGTGCTGGTGCCGGTGCGAGATCAGGGTACGGATAAGGCGCCAAAAAATTATCTCCCTGAAATTACCCGGGTGTGTCAGCGGGTGTATGATGCCGGAAAACAGGCCGTAAAGGATGGCTGGGTTCCTATTTTTCTGGGAGGGGATCATTCCATTGCCACCGGAACCGTGGGGGGGGTATCCCATGACAGGTCAACGGGTCTTATCTGGCTGGATGCCCATGGGGACTTTAATACCTCGGAAACCTCTCCCAGCGGCAATGTCCACGGTATGCCCCTGGCTGCCCTCATTGGGGAAGGGGATGCCGGCCTTGTCAACATTGGCCGCAATGCAAGTAAAGTGGAGCCCGACCAAGTGGTTCTCATCGGTATCCGGGATTTGGATGTAAAGGAAAGATATCGTCTTAAAGATTCCGGCATAACCGTCTATACCATGCGCGACATTGATGAACAGGGAATCAGTGCCATCACCCACAAGGCCTTGATGAAATTTGTTCACATGAAAAGTATCCATATCAGCCTGGATATGGATGTCATGGATCCGGCCGAAGCCCCGGGGGTGGGAACTCCTGTACCCGGGGGGCTGACCTACCGGGAAGCCCATCTTTTCATGGAAATAATTGCCGATTCGGGAAAGCTTGCCTCCATGGACATTGTGGAGATTAACCCCATTCTGGATCAGGCCAATAAAACTGCCCGGCTGGCCGTGGATCTCATTGTATCTGCCATGGGGAAAAGAATTTATTGAGCCTTTTCGAATACATTGACGCCCTGAAAAAATATAAGGAATTGGGACCGGACATTGTGTGCCATCGCACTCTTCCTTCCCGATCAGCCATCTATGCCCCGGAGGATTCCAGCCATGCGGGTTCCGTAAAAGCCGTTCTGACCAGGGCGGGCATATCCCGGCTTTACGCCCACCAGGAAAGGGCCATGAGACAGATCCGAAAAGGCTTACACACGGTGGTGGCCACTCCCACGGCCAGTGGCAAAAGTCTGATCTATAATCTGCCGGTGCTGGAAGCCCTTTTAAAAGATGCTCATACCCGGGCATTGTATATGTTTCCGTTAAAGGCCCTGGCCCGGGATCAGCTGGGAAGTTTGCAGCAGCTGTTTGATGCCGTGGCCCTGGACCATTTTGGTGCCGGTGAATTCACGGCGGCCGCCTATGACGGTGATCTGTCTGCCCATGAACGGACCCGCATCAGAAATACGCCCCCCAATGTTCTTTTAACCAATCCGGAGATGCTGCACCTTGCCATGCTTGCCCACCATGGGCTGTGGGAAACCTTTTTTAAAGATCTTAAATTTGTGGTGGTGGATGAGGTGCACACCTATCGCGGGGTGATGGGCTCCCACATGGCCTGGGTGTTCCGGCGGCTTCGGCGTATATGCCGTCATTACGGAAGTGATCCGGTGTTTATTTTTTCTTCTGCCACCATTGCCAATCCCAGGGAACTTGCATCGGACCTCACCGGACTTAAGGTGGAACTTATCCATGAAAGTGGAGCGCCTTCGGGAAAAAAAGAGATACTTTTAATGGGGGGCATGGCCGGGGCCGCCCACACGGCCATACAGCTCATGCATGCCGCCATCCATCGCAACCTGCGAACCATTGTCTACACCCAGTCCCGGAAAATAACCGAGCTTATTGCTATGTGGGCAGCCCAGCGGGCGGGCAGCCTGTCTTCCAGAATAAGTGCTTACCGGGCCGGCTTTCTGCCCGAAGAGCGCCGGGGCATTGAAGAAAAACTGGCCAGTGGAGAGCTTCTGGCCGTGGTATCCACCAGCGCCCTTGAGCTTGGCATTGACATCGGAAATCTGGACCTTTGTATTCTGGTGGGGTATCCCGGGTCCATCATGTCCACCTGGCAGAGGGCGGGACGGGTGGGAAGAGACGGCGGGGATTCCGCCATGATTTTTGTGGCCCATGAGGATGCCCTGGATCATTATTTTATGAATAACCCGGATCATTTTTTTGACATGCCGCCTGAAACGGCGGTGATCAATCACTTGAATCCAGTGATCATGGCCCGTCATCTGGAATGTGCCGCAGCGGACCTTGCCCTGGTTGCCGGGGAAGAAATGATGCAGACCTCCGGGGTATCTGATGCCCTCAAAGCCCTTGAAGGGGATGCAACCCTTTTAAAAAGTGCCGATGGAAACACCTGGTTTGCCTCCCGTAAAAGCCCCCATCGAACGGTGGGGCTCCGGGGAACCGGCAGCACTGTGCCCATATTTCTTTCCGGGACCAGGACGCTTCTTGGCAGCGTGGACAAACACCGTGCCTTTTACGAGACCCACGAAGGAGCCGTTTATTTACACCATGGCAACACCCATGTGGTGAACCGGTTTGATCCAGACAAGGCTATTGTGGAGGTGTCTCCTGAAACCGTTGGGTATTACACACGGGCCAGATCAGTGAAATCCACCGAAATCCTGGAAGAGACCGCCCATTGTTTTGTGTGGAATACCCGCATGGGCTTTGGAAAACTGCGGGTCACCGACCATGTCACAGGTTTTGAGCGAAAGGCGGTGGGTTCCGGAAAATCCCTTGGCATTGTTCCGCTTAATTTTTCTCCCAACACCTTTGAAACCGAAGGTCTCTGGATTGAGATTTCCGATGACATAAAAGGCTTCATGGAATCCAACCGCTACCACTTCATGGGGGGAATACACGCCATGGAGCATGCTGCCATCGGTATCCTTCCCCTTCTGGTGATGACGGATCGAAACGATCTTGGCGGGATTTCCATACCCTTTCATCCCCAGATCGCCCGGGCCGCCGTGTTTATCTATGACGGCACCCCGGGGGGGGTGGGACTTTCCTGGCAAGCCTTTTCCCATGGACAGGCTTTGCTTGAGCGAACCTTCAATGTCATTGCCACCTGTCGGTGCGATAACGGTTGCCCTGCCTGCGTGCATTCCCCCAAGTGCGGCTCCGGTAACCGGCCCATTGATAAAACTTCGGCATTAAAAATTCTAGAACTGATGAAAAAAAAGACGATTAAGGCCAATGCACCGGGACCGGTAACCCGGGTCATGGAACGTGTGGGAGAATTTGTGCCTTCCATGAAACAAAAGACCACGGGTGGAACACAGGAAAAACATCCCAGACAGCAGGAGCTTTTACCGGGCTTTGGAGATCTGCCGGCAATAAAAGAAGAAAAGCTGCGTTATGGTGTGCTTGATCTGGAAACCAGAAGGTCTGCACAAGAGGTGGGGGGGTGGAACTTGGCCCATGACATGGGTGTCAGTTGCGTGGTGGTGTATGATTCCCATGCCGATGTCTTTAAAGAATACCTCCAGGAGGATGTGCCGACCCTGGTAAAGGATCTCGTCGAGTTTGATCTTGTGGTGGGATTTAATATCATGGGCTTTGATTATAAAGTGCTGTCAGGATTGTCGGATTTTGATTTTTTCAGTCTTCCCACCCTGGATCTGCTGAAAAAAGTCCATGGAAAGCTGGGCTATCGGCTTTCCCTGGATCGTCTGGCCCAGGAGACTCTGGGAACAAAAAAAAGTGCCGACGGTCTGCTGGCCCTGAAATGGTGGAAGGAAGGCAAATTGCGGGAAATAATAGATTACTGCATCCAGGATGTTCGGGTCACCCGGGATCTGTATCTGTTTGGGCGGGACCATGGGCATTTGTTGTTTCGTAGCAAGGCCGGTCATCAGGTGCGCCTGCCGGTGAATTGGTAAGGGGGGCATTCCCATTTTCATTCTTTGTTGTGGATTTTTCAAAAGATGGGGCTTGGTTACAAGATGAAATCGTGGATAGTAACAGCTGAATTTGACTCTTTCATGACTTGAGCCGGGCAGCTATTTTTTTTGTGAATAGCCGGATTTCCACAATATTGAACAATGAGCCGGTGGCAATAAAGACAGCAATAAAAACCATGGTGGTGATTAGGCAGATGCCAAGGGCCCCGGTGGTGGTGGCAGAATTTAAAAAACGGGACAGAGGGGCTGCCAGATTCAAGAGCAGCCATCCAATGCCCGTACTCAACACGGCCATTTTAATGAAGAAAAGATAAACGGTCCGCCCCCCATGATTGTGGCTTTTTTTATTCCACAGAAAAAACAGAAGGCCCGTCTGAAAGGTGGCACCAAGGCTTAGGGCAAGGGCAATACCCATGGCCCCCATATGGTGCATGAGTCCATAAAAAATCGGCAGACTTATTAACACAGCCGCTGATCCCGCAAGGGCTGGAAACCAGGTATTCTGGATGGCATAATATCCTCGGACCACCACGGTCTGGGCAGCAAAGGCAACGGTGCCCGCCATGAGAAAGGGAAGTACTCTGGACGTAAGCCCGGTGGCTGCGGCATCAAATTGTCCCCGCTGGAAAATAAGAAATACGATTTCTCGGCGCAGGACCATGAACAGTACGGATACGGGAATGACTAAAATGAGAAATTTTAAAGTGGTGTTCAACAGGTTGTTGAGTTCATCCATTTTGCCTTTGGCTGCCAGTTTTGCCATGAACGGGTAGGAAGCCACCCCCACGGCCTGACCAAACAGCCCCACCAGTATAAACATGATCCGAAGGGCATAGTTAAGGGCGGCAATGCTTCCCGGTTCCAGAAATGAGCCGAAGTATTTCAGCAGAATTTCCGTGGAAAAGGTCATGGTCAGCCCCACCATCAGGGGTAGTGTCAAGAGAACATAACGAATAAAATCAGGATGGCTTAGACTGAATATTGGAAAAAGATTCATTCCGCATTTCTTTGCCCCCATGTACTGCAAAACAAAATTACCGGCAAATGCTCCGCCCAGCACCCCCCAGGCAAATCCTTCCATGCCCAGGCGTGGCCCCAGAAAAAGTCCCCCCATGATAATCCCCAGATTGTAGATCAGGGGGGCCAGGGCCGGAATTATGAATTGTTCCCTTGCAAACTGCACGGCCATGAAAAGACCGCCGGTGAAAAAGCACATCTGGGCCGGCATGATAATTCGTGTCATGCGAACGGCCTTTGTAAATAAAATAGGATCTTTAAGTCCAGGGGCCAGCAGTGATACCAGCTGGGGGGCAAAACAGAAGGCAATGATCAAAAGGATGAACATCAGACTGCCGAAGGTGTTTAAAACAATGGAGAGAATTTTCCATCCGCCCTCGTGGTCCTTTCGGGCTAGGTAGCTGGAAAACAAGGGAATAAAGGTCACCGATAAAAAACCGCTGGCCACAATGTGATTCAGAATTTCAGGGATGATAAAGGCCACCTGGTAGGCATCCACACCTCCCCCGGCACCGCCAGCATAGGCAATGGCCATTTCCCGGAAAAGCCCGATGACACGGCTGGCAAACACCGAGGCCATCATGATAAATGAGGCCACGCCGACTTTTTTCAGGGTGCCTTGTTTAGATGTCATCTTCTTTCCTTTATCTTTTATCGGGGTGTTCATCACATCTGCCAGTCATTATAATTTGGTGGGCCTTGTCACTACATGGGCCATCCGTCACAGTTTGAGGGCCAATGGGGTCAGTTTTTTGTGATTGGAGCGGAGGTATTTATCAAGCCCCATTTGCCGGAAGATGTAGCACAATGAAAAATGAAATAAAAGGAAATTTCGGCTGGACGTCTGCCCTGCCTTACAGGTTGCTCAAAAATTTTTCAGGACCTTCTGACATTTAAAACTCTCTAAAAAGGTTTGACTCATTGCTTCTATCAACTTATATAATACAGATGTTCTGGCTGATAAAACGAAGCATGAAAATGTAATTATGCTGCCCCCAGAGGCCATCCCATACGACCCGGGACCTTTTGCGGTCCATTTGGCCTGACGGACTAAAGCCCAGGCACTGCAGGGCAGGTTTATTCTAAAACTGTTTGCGTTTTGTTACAATTGGCCGGACAAACAGGCTTATCGCTTTTGGCTTCTGATGGTTCGGACTGCCCGCCAGTTGGGGGCTGTGGTGTCGGCATTATTATGAATATGACAAAAACGTAACCGGAGGAAAAATGGAGATAAACAAGTTTACCTTTCTGGGAATTTTTTCCTGGATCTGCGGTCTGGGAATTGTGATGTTTCAGGCGATATCCCTGGCCATGGATAAGGACAGTCAATGGACAGGCCTCTTTCTAGGGGGGATTGTCGGGGATAAGCTGGATGGATTGGCTGAGAAAATACCCATGGAGGTGCTCCAGACAGGATTTCATTATATGATGTATGAACTGCCCTTTTATCAACTGCTGCTGTTGTCGGGGGTTGTTTTCTTTGTCCTTGGAATGTGTTTTCGAAAATAAGCAGGTCAGCAATATTTAAATCCATAGCTGGCGCAGTGCATGATACAGGGAGGAAAAAATGGAAAAACAATATCAAAACAGACCTTTGACGCGCCGACAATTCCTGCAGTTATCCGCCCTTGCCGGTGCCGGAGCACTCACCGGATGCGCAGTGAACCCGGTGACCGGTGAAAATCAGCTGATGATGGTGTCCCGGGAGACGGAAATTTCCATGGATCAACAGCAGTCTCCCCATCAGTTCTCTTCTGATTTTGGAATCCTGCAGGACAATAACATCAATTCATACATTGCAGGGGTTGGAAACAAACTGGCATCAAAAACCCACAGACCGGACATGCCCTACTCCTTCCGGTGTGTCAATGCCACCTATGTCAATGCCTATGCCTTCCCCGGGGGCAGCATTGCTGTGACCCGGGGTATTTTACTGAAACTTTCCAATGAGGCAGAACTTGCGGCTCTGCTGGGTCATGAACTGGGGCATGTCAATGCCCGGCACAGTGCAGAACAGATGTCCAAGGCAAGTATATCTTCTCTGTTGATCGGGGGCGTTTCCGCGGTGATCGGTGCCAAGAGTTCCCAGCTGGGAAAACTGGCCCAGCAGATTGGCATGGTGGGGCAGGGGGCCTTGCTTGCCCGGTACAGCCGGGCCAATGAGCGGGAAGCCGATGCCCTGGGTAATCAATACATGGTCACTGCCGGGTATTCCACGGACGGGTTTGTGGGGTTGATGGCTCTTCTCAACCGCATGAATGAAGGGCATACCGATGCTGCAGAAATGCTTTTTTCCACCCATCCCATGAGCTCGGAAAGATACGAAACCGCCATTTCCATGGCAGGGCGTGAATATGCCCACACCCGGACATTCCCCCTGTACCGGGAGCGGTACATGGATATCATGGCTCCGTTACGGGCCAAGGAAAAACTCATCACCGCTCTGCAGGAGGGCGATGCCTTCATGGCAGGGAAACAATATGACAAGGCCCGGGAGCGTTATAAACAGGCCGTGGCCATGGATGGCCGGGATTATGCGGCAAGGGTGATGCTGGCCCGGTGTTTTCTGGTGCAGAAAAATTACACCGACGCATATACCCATGCAGGGGTGGGCCATGATATTTATCCCACCGAAGGCCAGGCCTGCCACGTGGCGGGATTTGCAGCCCTGCAGCTTAAAAAATTCAACACGGCACTTAATTATTTTAACACCTATGACCGACTGCTGCCCGGTAACCCCGGGACTTTGTTTTTCAAGGGATATGCCCTGGAGGGGATGAATCAGATTCAGCCTGCGGCAACTCAGTATGCCGCCTATCTTGGCAAGGTACAGCAGGGCGATTATGCGGCCCATGCCTACAATCGTCTTAAGGCCTGGGGATACATTAAAAATTGATGATGGACGTGGATATTGAACCTGGACATTGAACAGATGCTGCATGCCAGCCGGGTGATGACCCTGGCCGTTGCCTGGCAGGAAGGGGCCTGGTCCTCACCGGTTTATTTTCTGTATCGAAAAAAAGCCTTTTATTTTTTTTCAGGCCAGGACAGCCGTCATATCAGGGGAGCCATGGAAAACAAGGGCAGGGCAGGGGCCTCCATCTTTGCCGATGCCCATTCCTTTATTGAGATAAGGGGGCTTCAGATGGATGGAGTCATTGTATCCGTGGGAAAGAACAAGGAAGGCCTGGGGGCAGCCATGGGCTATCTGAAACGATTTTCCATCCCCCATGAAAAAGGAAATGCATTGTCCTTTCTTGAACAGCAATATCGGGCATGCCTTTATAAATTTCTTCCCCATCGTCTTGTCTATATGGACAACCGGGTTGCCATGGGGTTTAAAAAAGAACTGGAGCTGTGAATGGGATTTAAAAGCCTTGGGGCATGTGTTGATTTTCTGGAAAAAAACGGGGATCTGGTGCGTATTAAGACTCCCATTGATCCCAATCTGGAAATGGCGGCGGTGCACAACCGTGTTTTTGCCGCAGGGGGTCCGGCTATTTTGTTTGAACAGGTCAAGGGCAGTAAGTTTTCGTCGGTGTCCAATGTCTTTGGTACCCATGAAAGGGCCTTGTCCATCCTGGCACCGGATCTTGAACGGGTCACCCGTCTGGTGGGGCTTAAATTTAATCCTCTGCAGGGGCTTTTATCGCCATCATCGGGTATCAAGGCCTTGACGGCCCTGGTCCATGCCCTGCCTTCAAAACGTAAAAACGGCCCTGTTCTGGAAAATCAATGCCGTCTTTCCGATCTTCCGGCCATTCGCTGCTGGCCCGGGGATGGAGGGGCCTTTATTCTTTTGCCCCAGGTGTTTTCCATGGATCCGGACATCCCTGGTATTTTACATTCCAATGTGGGCATGTATCGCATTCAAATGGGTGGCAATGACTATGTGCCGGACAGGGAAGTGGGACTTCATTATCAGATCCACCGGGGCATCGGTAACCATCACACCCGGGCTTTAAAACGGGGAGAATCCCTTCCGGTGTCCATTTTTGTGGGGGGGCCACCGGCCCATACCCTGGCCGCTGTTATGCCGTTGCCAGAAGGGTTGCCCGAGGTGGCCTTTGCCGGTGCCCTGGCTGGAAGACGGTTCCGGTATGGCATAAAAAGGGACGCGGTTTTTTCCCTGGACGCAGATTTTTGTATCACCGGGCGGGTGACACCGGGTCGGACCAAAAAAGAAGGTCCCTTTGGTGATCATCTGGGGTATTATTCCCTGGCCCATGATTTTCCCGTTCTGGAGGTCACCGGGGTTTTTCATCGAAAAAGGGCCATCTGGCCCTTCACCGTGGTGGGACGTCCCCCCCGGGAAGATTCTATTTTTGGAAAAATCATCCATGATATTACCGCAGACGCTGTTCCCAAAACAATTCAAGGGGTTACGGCTGTCCATGCCGTGGATGCCGCCGGGGTCCATCCCCTGCTATTGGCCAAGGCCATGGAACGTTATGTTCCCTATGAACCCAGACAGCCCCGGGAACTTCTTACCCATGCCGGTGCCATACTTGGCTTCGGACAATTGTCCCTTGCCAAATATCTTCTTATCTGTGCCCACAACGATAGGCCGGATCTGAATATCTCAGACACAATGGGTTTTTTTATTCATCTGCTGGAACGCATTGATCTGACCCGGGATGTCCATTTTTTAACCGCCACCACCATGGATACCCTGGACTATTCCTCCCCGGAGTTGAACCGGGGATCCAAGGTGATTCTGGCAGCTGCCGGAGAGAAAAAGCGCGATCTTTTGAGATATTGTCCCGATGAACTGACCCTTTCCCCACCCTTTGCCGGGGCAGAGCTGGCAGGACCGGGCATGCTGGCTGTCCAGGCACCGGCATTCAAAGATTATGAAAGTGCCCGACAGCACATGGATCTGCTTGTCCGGGATCTGGAATATCAGCGGTTTTTTAAGCTTCTTCCCCTGGTGGTGGTGGTCGATGATGTCGTGGGCACCGCAAACGATTTTGACACCTTTTTGTGGGTCACCTTTTCAAGATCCAACCCTTCCCACGATATCTATGGTGGGGAAAGTTTCACGACCTTCAAACATTGGGGATGCAAGGGGCCTTTAATTATTGATGCCAGAATAAAGCCCTTTCATGCACCGGTTTTGGAACCGGACAAGGACGTGGAGGCAAGAGTGGATGCCCTGGGGCGGCGGGGAGGACCCCTTCATGGCATCATCTGATGTCTCAAGAACCGGGAAAATGGGAATACGCCCCATAACACTGTCAATGGATGCTCGTATTGAAAAGAATGCAAGCATTATCCCTGGGCCGCGAATGCCCTGACTTCAGGGGTGTGAAATGAAATTAAAAAGCCAGATGACGGCCGGGTCCATGTAATGGTTAAACAGGGTGATCCCCTTTATTTTCATGCTTAAAAACAGTCCCACCACCAGGTACGGTGATAACTTTGCAAAGGTTTTTCCTGCAAGGCTTATTTTAATTTTATCCGGGAAAAAAAACGCCAGTACCGCAGCACCGGCCAGGGGGGGTAACGGAATGATATTAAATACAAAAACCATGAGATTGACAGACACCACAATGGAAAAAACCTGGTCGTCCATCTGCCATTTTGCCATGATCCATACAATGCTGCCTGCAATGCCCGCCAGAATCAGATTGGCAAAGGGTCCTGCCAGGCGAACCATCATGTAATAAAATTTTTGGTGGTGAAGTCTATTTCGGTCAACGGCGATGGGCCTTGGCCAGCCAAAACCTGCGATGATAAAACATAAAATTCCCGGTAGACTTAAATGGAAGAGTGGATTGAAATGAAATCGATCCTGTGCATCCCTCTGGATATCGCCAAGTGCCGTTGCAGCAAAGGCCTGGGCTTCTGCGTTCACTGTGATGGATAAAAGAACCGCCACCAGAAAAATAATGGCCTGATCAAATTGAAAATGGGAGAAGTCCAGAATAAATGGAATGGGTATGAGGGTATTGGCAATCATTTTATTATCTTTCTCCAGTGACCCGTTTAGGGCTTGGTCATAACATTGGTCGATTGTCATAATTCAGTGGGACAATCTGACCCCATCCCAAAGTGGCCCATGTTGTGATCAAGCCCGAAAAAAGAAACCCCTGAAGGCTGGCCATGCCGTGTGATCCGCCTTCAGGGGAATTTGTGAGGATACTATCGTGTTGCGTTAACAATATTCTTGTCAGTCCTTATAATCCACATGTCCTGTCTAACACAACGAAACATGAAAATTGCATGATGCTACCCCCAACGGTACCCGATTTGGCCCCGTGGACCATCGGCGGCCCTTTGCTCTGCCGCTCTAAAGCCCAGGAACTTTCGGGCAGGTTGGTCCTCAAACTGCCTGCGTTTCTTAGCGCCCTGCAAGGCAAAAGGAGTCATCGCCTTTGGCTCCGAATTGGCCGGACCGGGTGACCGTTGGGGGCTCTTATGTCGCATTTTCATATAAAATGTGCTCCTTGAGATTTTTCAACAGCATATGCAGTCTTCTTGAAACATTAACCGGTAAACTGCGGTTTGGTGGTTATCCGGGCAAGAAGAACACCCGCCACCAGAAGACCACCGGAGATGTAAAATGCCAGGTTCAGACTGCCGGTGACATCCTGAATTACACCGCCAACCCGTGCCATAAAGAAGCCAAGGCCCCAGCCGATGAAGACCAGGCCATAGTTAAAGCCCAGGTTCTTGGCCCCGAAAAAGTCTGCTGTAAAGGATGGCATCAATGATAATCCACCACCATACTGCCAGTAAGCAACACCAACGACCAGGAACAGAAGGAACAGGTTTGCCGTGGAGATAACAAAGGGAAGGGCAAACAGGCACAGGGCAGAAACGCCGCAGTTGAGGCAGTAGGCATTGAGGCGACCGATTTTGTCAGAGTAGTAACCGGTGCCCACACGCCCGGAGGCGTTAACAAGCCCGCCAAAGGAGACCAGAAGCCATGCATTGGCCATGAAAAAAGGCATATCCTTTGCTGTTTTAACCATCAGGCCCTTGGCGGAGCTGATAATCAGAAGGCCGGACTGGGTGGTGAGAATAAACATGAAGACCAGTGCATAAAACTGCCAGGTTTTCATCATATCACCGGCTTCCCAGTTATGAGTTTTTTCGGTGGCCTGGGTTTGTCCTGTTCCAAGTTTTGCAGTGGGAGGAACATATCCTTCGGGGGGTGTTTTAAGCATCTGGCCCGCGATGACCACCACCACGGCAAAAAAGGTACCCAATGCCACAAAACTTCCGGTGACGCCATAGGCGTCAATGAGTTTCTGACCCAGCCACCCGATGTACAGGGCTGCACCGCCATATCCACCTACAACCAGTCCTGCTATGAGCCCTCTTTTTTCAGGACCGAACCATTTTAAAGCTGCCGGTGTGGGAGCCGCATAGCCGATGCCCATGCCGGCACCTCCCAGAATACCAAAACCAATGATGAGTCCGGTATAACTTTTCATCATGCCTGCAACGATACATCCGGCGGCCAGCAGAAGACCTCCCACAGTGGCACCGAATTTTGGGCTGATTTTATCCTGAATTCTGCCGCCGGGGATCATTAACAGTGCAAATACAATAACGCACAGGGAAAAGGGTGTTGCCGCCTGGGCATTGGTTAGATACACCCAGCCTTCATTTATACCGGTCATGGCTTCACCGGCTTTGTCTACATTTACAAGAGCCGATTTCCAGATGCTCCAGGCATATAGAATGCCAAGACAGAGATTAATCGCTGTACCTGAAAAGGTCGTTATCCAGGCCTGTGTCGGGACTTTTTCAATTGTATGTGTACTCATGCGTATCTCCTTGTTGTGTGAGCAGATGAAACGAAAATAGGTAAATAATAAATCGTTTTCTCCGCTCATATTTTTTACTTGCTACCTGTATCAGGTGGCCTTTGCACCATAACCAATGCGACCCAGGCTTTCTTCGATTTCGCCAAGAATGGCTGGATCATCTATGGTTGCAGGTGCCTTGTATGCCTTTTTATCGGCGATGCTTCGCATGGTGCCCCGCAGAATTTTACCAGAGCGGGTTTTGGGCAGCCGTTTGACCACCGTTGCTGTTTTAAAAGCGGCCACTGGACCAATCTGCTCTCTGACCATCTGGATGGCCTCTTTGACGATTTCAGCATGATCCCTTGTGACACCGGCATTTAAAACCAGCATTCCAAGAGGCACCTGACCTTTAAGCTGATCTTCCACACCCATGACTGCGCATTCTGCCACATCGGGGTGATTGGCCAGGACCTCTTCCATGGCACCGGTGGAGAGCCTGTGACCAGCAACGTTGATGATATCGTCGGTGCGGGTCATGACATAAATATAGCCTTCTTCATCAATGTACCCGGCGTCGGCGGTTTTATAATATCCCGGGAATTCTTCCAGATAGGCTTGCACATATCTGTCATCGTTTTGCCACAGTGTGGGCAGGGTTCCTGGGGGCAGGGGCAGTTTCACCACAATGGCACCGATGTCACCGGGTTTAACCGGATTACACGCTTCATCCACCACCTGGACATCCCAGCCGGGTACGGCCTTGGTGGGTGATCCGGGTTTCACAGGAAAGTGGTGCAGGCCTTCACAATTGGCTGCAATCGCCCAGCCGGTTTCGGTCTGCCACCAGTGATCAATCACCGGTACATTTAGTTTGTTTTCAGACCAGTGCAGGGTATCTGGATCTGTTCTTTCCCCGGCAAGGAACAATACCTCAAATTTTGAAAGATCATAATTTGCAATCAATTTACCCTGGGGATCTTCCCGTTTAATGGCCCTGAAGGCCGTGGGGGCCGTGAACATGCTCTTTACATTATATTCTGAAATCACCCGCCAGAAGGTGCCGGCATCTGGCGTACCCACCGGTTTTCCTTCAAAAAGGATGGTTGTGGCTCCCTGGAACAGCGGGGCATATACAATATAAGAGTGACCCACCACCCATCCGATGTCAGAGGCTGCCCAGTAGACGTCCCCGGGATCAATGGTGTAAATGGCTTTCATGGTCCATTTCAAGGCAACCATATGCCCGCCGTTATCCCTTACAACACCCTTGGGCTGTCCGGTGGTTCCGGAAGTATAAAGGATATACAGGGGATCTGTGGCTTTTACGGGCACACAGTCATGGGGGATTGCATCCGCCATGAGTTTCGCCCAGTCAAAATCTTTGCCATCTTTTAATTCAGCTGTCTCCATGGGACGTTGAAAAATAATGGTGGCATCCGGTTTTGAGCTTGACTGCTCAATGGCCGCATCCAGAAGGGGTTTATAAGGGATTTTTTTTGCCACTTCAATGCCGCAGGATGCGGAAATAATAACCTTGGGTTTGGCATCGTTGATCCGGGTGGCAAGTTCATTGGCTGCAAATCCGCCGAATACAACGGAATGCACTGCACCAATGCGGGCACAGGCCAGCATGGCCATGGCTGCTTCGGGGATCATGGGCATGTAAATGATGACCCGGTCTCCCTTTTCAACGCCTTTGGATGCAAGTACACCGGCAAATTTTGCCACTTCGTCTCTTAACTCTTTGTAGGTGTATTTCTTTTTGGTGTCGGTGACCGGGCTGTCGTAAATCATTGCGATGGTGTCACCATTTCCATTGTCAATGTGCAGATCAAGGGCATTGTAACAGGTGTTCATTTCTCCGCCGGAGAACCAGCGATAAAAAGGTTTGTTAGTATCGTCCAGCACTTTATCCCATTTTTTATACCAGTGGCATTCTTCGGCAATGGGTCCCCAGAAGGCTTCGGGATCTTGAAGAGAGAGTTCATATGCATCTGTGTAGAGGTTTGACATTCGTTATGGTCCCCTGTGTATCAGATTAGAGTGTCAGCCGGCAATGTATAAACGGAGTTAACATTGCCGGCCTGTTAAAGAAAATATCAGTTTGATCTATTTACCACATAAACGGGTACGCATTGCCTGTTAGGCGTTCTGCACCATGTCTTTAATTATTTCAACAACTTCCGGGTTTGCAAGAGTCATAACATCGCCAACATCCTTGTTGTTGGAAATAGATCCAAGGACCCTTCTCATGATTTTACCGGATCGAGTTTTGGGCATATCCGGTACCAGCCAGACTTTTCTGGGTTTGGCGATTTTGCCGATCTGATCGCAGATGGCGTCGGAAATCTTCTGGGCCAGTGCCTCGCTGGGTTCATTTCCAGGTTTCAGAGCAATGTAAAGATCCGGAACTTTTCCTTTGATTTCATGAGCCACGGGGACAACCGCAGCTTCTGCGACCTCATCCACAACAAGGGCTGCAGATTCTATCTCCTTTGTACCCAGACGATGACCTGATACGTTGATAACATCATCAATTCTACCGAGGATTCTGTAATAGCCATCTGCAGATCGGGTGGCTGCATCGCCCGCCAGATATGGCCAGTCACGCCAGTCCTTGCTGTTTTTGTCTTTGCAGTACCGTGCAAAATAGGTTTCAACAAAGCGATCTCTATCGCCCCAGATGGTCTGGAACTGTCCGGGCCAGGAATTCTGGATACATATGTTTCCTGCGATGCCAGGTTTTGTGACTTCGTTGCCGTCCTCATCATAAATTATTGGGTGAATACCTGGGACCCCGGGTCCTGCACTGCCGGGCTTCATGGGTTTTATGCCTGGTATGGTGCTGCACAGGAAGCCGCCGTTTTCCGTCTGCCACCAGGTGTCAACAATGGCTGCTTCCCCTTTGCCGACTTCCTTCTGATACCATTTCCATACCGCAGGTTCGATGGGCTCTCCCACGGTGGTCATGTGTTTGAAATGATACTTGTATTTGGCAGGCTCATCCGGTCCGATTTTCCTCAATGCACGGATTGCGGTGGGGGCGGTGTGGAAAATATTGACATCCAGTTCCTGGGCGATTCTCCAGGATCTGCCTGCATCCGGATAGGTGGGAACCCCCTCATAAATGACAGTTGACGCACAAAGAGACAGCGGGCCATAAACAATGTATGAATGGCCCGTGATCCAGCCAATGTCAGCCATGCACCAGTACACATCTTCCGGATGGATATCCTGGATGTATTTGGATGTTCCTGTTACATATGATAAATATCCGCCCGTGCTGTGCTGACATCCTTTGGGCTTACCTGTGGTGCCACTGGTGTACATCAGGAACAGGGGATCTTCTGAAAGCATTTTTTCCGGTTCAATGCGTTCTCCATAATAGTTTTTCAATACGGTGTTGACGCTGTAGTCACGGCCGTCAACCATGGGGCTGTCTGAAGAATATTTGCCTGGATATCTTTCCCATACTAGGACTTTATCAACTACCTGGCCACCGTCTTTGGCGATTTTTACGGCATTATCCGCATTGACTTTATGGTTTAACAAGGTACCTGATCGGTAATAAGCGTCCATGGAAATAAGTACCCTGGACTGGGAGTCCACAATTCTGTCTGCGCAGGCACTGGGGGAGAAACCTCCGAAAACAACAGAATGGATGACTCCAAGTCGAGCACAGGCCAGCATTGTAACTGCAAGTTCTGCTGTCATGGGCATGTGAATGGTGACTCTGTCGCCTCGTTTTAAACCTGCGAAATCCCGGAGCAGGGCCGCAAATTCATTTACTCTGACGTAGAGTTCCTGGTAGGTAATATGATCAATTCTTTCGTTTTCGGGTTCAGGTACAAAATGAATGGCTGTTTTGTTCTTGTTTTTTTCAAGATGGCGATCAATGCAGTTATAACTGGCATTGATCAGGCCGCCCTTGAACCATTTCCAGCAGGGCGCATCACTTGTGTCAAGGACTTCATCCCAGTATTTGTACCAATCCAGCATTTCTGCATACTCAATAAAACAGTCCGGGTAATTATCCAAGCTGAATCTGTCATAAATTGAAGGATCTGTGACATTGGCCTGTCCGATGAATTTGGTTGAGGGGTAGTAGTACTCTTCTTCCTGCCAGTGTACCGCAATCTGCGCCTCTGTGGTCTCTTGAATGTTTTTGTCGCCCATTTATTGTCTCCTGCATTTTAAAGTTTAAATAATTAAAATTCCAAGAAATCAGCAAAATCTATGGTTGCCATCACCTCCTTTATAAAGCAGCTTATCTTATTTGTTTGAGGAAAGTATTGTGTGGACTTGATCATAAGATCGGCCACCCGACACAATTGGTGGAGCAACGAACGCAGGTTTGTGTTATGGACCCCTTATCAAGCATTTGTGTTTAAATGCGGATTTACATAAAAGTGCCTTAACTCAAGTCTGGTCCTGCCCCAGAGTGGCCGATCTTGCGATCAAACCCTATTGTGCAGTTCGATGATCCGGTCCTTGTCTGCCCGGACCGGCCGGGCCGGTGGGCTGGTAACGGAATCATGAAGTTTTATCATTTCGATTGCCCGGATGATGCTTTTTCATGAAATATCTATACTCATCGGGAAATACATCGCGGATTAGAGATGAAAATTTTTAATTCATCATATCAGTACAGTTTGTTCTTAATTTAAACAATGCGAAAAAAGTCATAATGGAATCTGATTCCTTTGTTGATAATTTTCAACATTATAATAAGGAATGGAATGATAACATGGATTGATCGTTTTTCAACTGTAGTTCATGATCTTTACTGACTTTTCAAGTAGAATCTTACCGGTTAATCGTCGGTATCGGTTGAAACCTAAAACGGTAACAGCGCCAGAAGCGAGGACAAGAGAAAACAGGTTGAAACCTGTAAAGTGTTTTCTACTGAAGCGGATTCATATCGTGATTTGACTATAAAAAGAAATAACTGTTTAGTCAACACAAATTTTTAAAAAAATAAATAAATTTTTACCAGAATAAATTTGATAACTCAACATATTTTAGGTAGTATCTCCATGGTCTTAATTATCTGTGTAAAACACATCATCATGGAGAAATAAAAAAATATGAAAAATCCCGTTGACAACTATTGGATGCGCCGACTTGAACAGGTAAAGAAAAACCTTGAATCCAATAATTTTGAAGTATTTATTGCGGATACCCCCGGGGATGCCAAAAATCTTGTTCTGGATAAAATTATACCGGAAACCAAGCCCCAGAGCGTATCCTGGGGTGGTTCCATGACCTATGTGGCCACCGGTCTTTTCCATGCGTTGAAAGATTCAAAGGATATGGAGGTGTTAAATACCTTTGATAAAAGCCTTCCCATGGAAGAGCAAATGGCCCTCCGGCGCAAATCTCTTCTGGTGGACCTTTTTATAACAGGGACCAATGCTGTGACCGAAGCCGGTCAACTGGTCAACCTGGATATGATCGGTAACAGGATCGGTGCCATTACCTTTGGCCCCAGAAATGTCATTATATTTGTGGGTAGAAATAAAATCACCTGTGACCTGGATGATGCCATGTATCGCATCAAAAATTATGCCGCACCGGTGAACACCATGAATCTTGATAAAAAAACACCCTGCAGGGAAACCGGGTTCTGCCAGGATTGCAAAAGCCCTGACCGTATCTGTAATACCTGGACCATCACAGAAAAATGTTTCCCCCCCAAACGGGTAAAAGTAATTTTGATAAATGAGGATCTTGGCTTTTGACCCGCGATTTTGTTTTTACCATGACGGAAACCGGGGATTTTTTCTGATCGCATCAGGGAAAAAAATCAATCAGGGCGATGTGATGATCCACCCGGGTTTAGACGATGCCTGGTGCTTAAGGCGGTCAAATCCCATGTCCATGTCCAGGCGGTCTTCACTGGATATGGATTTTCTTTTTGGATTATACTGGCTTGGGCAGGTGGGGAAACCGGTGCTCATGGATGAATGTCAGATTTACCCTGCGGGTTCTGGGGCCGTCAAATTCGCATAAAAAAATGCTTTGCCAGGTTCCCAGCACTATGGATCCATTTTCAATGGGAATCATCTGAAAAGGCCCCATGAAACTGGTTTTAAGGTGAGCGGCGGAATTGCCTTCCCTGTGATGATAATTGGCGGTCCAGGGGAAAAGGGTGTCAAGGGTGTCAATGATGTCCTTCTTTACATCGGGATCGGCATTTTCATTGATAGTGATGCCTGCGGTGGTGTGCATGGAAAAAATATGGACCAGCCCGGAATTCATTCCGGCTTCCGTAACTGCCCGCTGAATATCCGGGGTAATGTCCACAAGCTGGGTGTGTTTTCTGGTGGTAATGGTAATGTGCATGTCTGTGCCTTTTTATGTGGTTTTCATGCCCGGGCCGAGGGGGAGGCCTCGGGCCTCTAATACTTGTATGTTTACATGAAAAGAATCTCTTTGTACAGCAGGTTGATGTGTTCTGGATGTTGACAACACTTGCTTTTTCATTATTCGTTGTGGCTGGTGCATACAGCCATGTAGGTTTATAAGAAAATCTTGATAAATCACTAAGGATTTTAAATCTTTGTTGTGGGCCAGACGGATCAGCACATTGTTTTGCCCGTGGCGGTTTATATGGAGATGTAATGACAAAACCATTTAATCCATGGCATTTTGTTTTTGTAACCTTGCTTGCCATGGTTGCTCTTTTTATACTTACGGGCTGTGGCAGTGATGAACCTTCCAGTTCCCATGGGGTGGATGTTAAGATTGCCCCTGAATCAACGGAAAAGTCCCATGGAAATACGGAAGGTACGAAAACAGCGACGAAAAAAACACCGGGAATACAAAGGTCTGATTCCCATGGTGCAACGGCAGTGCTCCCGGAGGGAATTACCTGGCTGACCAATAATAGTGATCCTGTTTTTTCATCCTCTGATGCAGTGAAGGGCGGGGTACTGCGATCGGCCATTTTAAGTTTTCCCATGACCTTCAGAACCGTTGGGCCGGATGCCAATGGCAGTTTCAGAAGCGCCATTCTGGATAATCAGCTCTCCCTTGTGAACATTCATCCCGACACCGGCAACATCATCCCGGAACTTGCCACCCACTGGGCTTTCGATGCGGATAATAAGACCATGTATTTCCGGTTGAACAAAAAAGCAAGGTGGTCCGATGGTGAACCGGTGACGGCAAGGGATTTTGCCTATACCCTTACCTTTATGCGTTCGGAACATATCGTGGCACCCTGGTACAATGATTATTACTCCAGGGAAATTGAGTCGGTGACGGTTTTTGATGATTATACCCTGGCTGTTAAAAGCACCAAGGCCCAGCCGGATCTTTATTTAAGGGTTGCCATTGCGCCCACCCCGGAACATTTTTTTGGTACCTTGAATGAAGATTTTGTCCATGAATACAATTGGAAGGTGGTACCCAACACCGGGGCCTATCAGATTTCCGATTTTAAAAAAGGAAAGTATATTCATTTTAAGCGAAAACAGAACTGGTGGGCCGGACAGTTGAGATATTTTAAAAATCGGTTCAATGTGGATAAGGTCAATTTCACCGTCATTCGCGATTTTAACATGATGTGGGAGTACTTTAAGAAAGGGCAGGTGGATCTGTTCTCCCTGACCATGCCGCAGTATTGGTACAATCGCTCGGACACCGATGTTATGAATAAGGGATACGTCAAACGCATCTGGTATTTTAATGATACCCAGCAGTCGGCATCGGGGCTGTGGCTGAACTGTGACAAGCCTGTCTTCAAAGATCCCCTTGTCCGATATGCCTTTGCCCATGCCATGGACGTGGACCGGGTGATTAAAAAGGTGCTCCGGGGAGACTATTTCAGGCTGGACCAGGCCTATGTAGGGTATGGTGATTATACAAATAAGGATATCAGAGCCCGGGAATTTTCCATAGAAAAGGTGGAAAAACTTATGAACCGGGCTGGATGGCACCGGGGTAGTGATGGTATTTGGCAAAAAGAAGACCTGCGGTTTTCCGTGGAGGTGACCTATGGCTTTGAAGGACATACCCCCCGTCTGGTGGTGTTAAAAGAGCAGGCCAGAAAGGCCGGTGTGGAGCTGCGGCTCCAGAAACTGGACAGCACCGCCGCCTTTAAAAAATTTCTGGAAAAAAAGCATGATGTGGCTTGGATGGGATGGAGCACCTCCCTTCGCCCCTCCTATTGGCAGAGCTGGCACTCGGACAATGCCCACAAGGCCCAGACCAACAACATTACCAACACCGACGACCCTGAACTTGACCGGCTCATTGATCAATACCGCGACAGCCTGGATGCCGACCAGAGAAAAACGCTTTCCCGGCAGATTCAGACCCTTATTCATGCCCAGGGTGCCTTTGTTCCCACCTTTATGGTGCCCTATGTCCGCCATGCTTTCTGGCGCTGGCTGCGCTTACCCGAGTTTCATGGTACCAAGGTTTCTGAATCTTTGTTTGACCCCTTTTCCCCCATGACCGGGGGCCTGTTCTGGTTTGACCGGCAACGTCATGATGAAACCCTGAACGCCATGAAAAAAGGAATAGCCTTTCCTGCCGAAACCATCATGGATACCCACTTTAAACCGGGAGGACAGGGTGAACGATAAGGGGGCATTAAACCCACATGATATCGGATCTCCGCTGTTGAAGGTGGAGGATCTTGTCACCGCCTTTGACACCGAAGGGGGCAGGGTCCATGCCGTGGACGGGGCCTGGTTTTCCATGGACCGGGGCAGTACACTGGGGATTGTGGGGGAATCGGGGTGTGGAAAGAGTGTCACAGCACTTTCCATTATGTCTCTGCTTCCCCGACCATCGGGGAAGGTGGTGTCCGGCCGCATTGTTTTTGACAATCAGGATCTTTTGACCCTTTGTGCGGCAGACATGCAGGCCATCCGGGGCAGGCGCATATCCATGATTTTCCAGGAACCCATGACGGCGTTAAATCCAGTGCACCGCATCGGTTCACAGATCAATGAGGTCTATGAGCTTCATTTCCCGGTTATGATTTCCAGAGATCGGCACAACGCCGTGGCAGAAATGCTTGGGAATGTGGGCATTGCCGATCCGTTCATGGTCATGAAAGCCTATCCCCACCAGTTGTCCGGGGGCATGCGCCAGCGGGTGATGATTGCCATGGCACTGGCATCTTCCCCTGACATTCTCATTGCCGATGAACCCACCACGGCCCTGGACGTCACCGTCCAGGCCCAGATCATGCACCTTATAAAAGATCTGCAGAAAAAAATGGGCATGGCGGTGATATTAATAACCCACGATCTTGGTCTCATTGCAGAAAACTGTGACCATGCGGTGGTGATGTATGGCGGACGGGTGGTGGAACGTTCAGCGGTGAAAGAGCTCTTTACCCATCCGGTTCATCCTTATACCAGGGGCCTGATATCATCCATACCGGGCCTGGCCACTGTTCCCAAATCCATACTGCCCACCATACGGGGACGGGTTCCCTCCCTTGATAAAATGCCTCGGGGATGCCGGTTTTCCAATCGATGCCCCCGGGTGATGGAGCGCTGTCACACGGTGATTCCCAAAGAGATCCAGGTGAAGGGCGATGGGCATTTTGCATCCTGTCATCTTCTGGAGGAAATGTAATGGCTGACCTCATGGCAAAACAAAACAGCTTCAATGGGAGAAAATTACATCCAGTCCCCGATGTGGCTTTAGGTGTTGAAGGCTTGACCAAACACTTTCCCGTATCAGGGGGCCTTTTTTTAAGACAGACCGGGGTGGTGCATGCGGTGGATGATGTCTCTTTTGGTATCAAAAAGGGAGAGACCTTGGGGCTTGTTGGGGAATCCGGGTGTGGAAAGACCACCCTTGGTCGGTGCATCATGGGGCTTTATCCCATAACTGCAGGAAAAATATTTCTCCATGGCAGGCAGATTGCACCGGGTAATCCCAAATGGCTTAAATCCATGCGTCTGCAGATGCAGATGATTTTCCAGGACCCCTTTGAATCTTTGAATGCCCGGCACACCGTGGGGGAAATTCTCAGGGAAAAATATATCATCCATGGTAGAAAAGAAGGGAGAAGCAACAAAGAAATCGGGAAACTTCTGGAAAGGGTGGGGCTGTCCGGCGATGATGTCAGTCGGTTTCCCCATGAATTCAGTGGTGGCCAGCGCCAGCGCATCGGCATTGCCCGGGCCATCAGCCTGAACCCCGAGGTGATTATCTGTGATGAACCTGTGTCTGCCCTGGATGTTTCAGTGCAGTCCCAGATTCTTAATCTCATGGTGTCCCTGCAGCGGGAAATGGGATTGACTTATCTTTTTATTTCCCATGACCTTGCCGTTGTCAAACATGTGTCCGATCGCATTGCTGTTATGTATCTCGGCAGAATTGTAGAGGTAGCCCCGGCCCAGATCCTATACGAAAATCCTTTGCATCCTTACACCCGGGCACTTTTGTCGGCCATACCTCTGCCGGACCCCCTGGCCAGGAAAGAAAGGATCATTCTAAAGGGGGAAGTGCCTTCCCCGGAAAATCCGCCGTCGGGATGTAGATTTCATACCAGATGTCCTCGGGCCATGGATCTGTGTCGGCAAAGAGAACCCCATCTGAGCCTTTCCCCAGACGCAAAAAATTCACAAACAGATGCAAACGCCTCACAACAAGACCCTCACCATGTGGTGGCCTGCCATCTTTATACCCCTTGTACATAGCCGGTAGCAGAAGAAACGGCAGAAAAGGTGACGGACTGTCAATTACTGGTCGTTTTCCGTTGCCTTTTGCTTGTATCCACAGCCCTTGACGGGGCATTTAAATATTCTTCCCTCTTTTTTGGTTTCCTTCTCCACCAGATATGGTGATTGACACTGGGGGCAGGGGATATTGACCGGTTTGTCCCAGGAGGCAAAGCCGCAGTCCGGGTAACGGTTACATCCATAAAATATTTTTCCCCTGCGGGAGCGTTTCTCCACAATGATGCCCTCACATCCTTTTTCCGGGCAGGTTATGCCGGTTTCTTTGCCAGCCTGATCCCCAAAAACAGATTCGGTGTGCTTACAGTCAGGATATCCGGTGCAGGCAAGAAATTCCCCATATCTGCCTTCTTTTTTCACCATGGGTTTTCCGCATTTATCGCAATCCTTTACCTTGGTATTATCTACCTTGGTTTCATGTATTTCAATGTTGCCCTTTTCATCCCGGGTATAGTTACTTGAAAAGGTGCATTCGGGGTATCCGGTGCAGGCAATGAAATGACCATTTCGGCCCATTTTAATATTAAGGGGTTTGCCGCAAAGGGGACACACAAGGTCCGTGGCCATACCCACACCCTTGATGCTGAGCATATTTTCCCGGGCATGTTCAAGTTTTTCTTTGAAAGGGGTATAAAACTCATGGAGCACATCAATGGCCCGGGTGGTGCCATTTTCAATACTGTCCAGATTGTTTTCCATTTTTGCCGTAAATGTGGCATCCAGAATTTCAGGGAAAGACTCCACCAGCAGATCATTAACAATGAATCCCAGTTCATTGGGGATAAAGTATCGCTTTACAAGGTCCACATACCCCTTGTCTCTGATAGTGGTTAAAATGGAGGCATAGGTACTGGGGCGGCCGATGCCGTTTTCTTCAAGTTCCTTTACAAGGGATGCCTCGGAAAACCGTGGGGGCGGTTTGGTAAAATGCTGGGCAGGGAGAATTTCCTTCACAGTCAGACTCTCGTTCTCCGCCATTTCCGGCAGTAGTTGTTTTTCTTTTTTTTCCACGCTGTCATCGGTGTTGTAGAGGGCCATGAATCCCTGGAATTTAACAGTACTTCCCCCCACGGTGAAGGTGTAAACCCCTGCCTGAATGGAGATGGTTTTCTGGTCGATGAGGGCCTGGGTCATCTGGGAGGCCATGAAACGTTTCCAGATAAGATCATAGAGTTTAAACTGATCCTGGGAAAGAAAGGGCTGGACCTTGCCCGGAGTATTTAATACCGATGTGGGACGGATGGCCTCATGGGCGTCCTGGGCCTTGTTTTTATTTTTAAAATATCGGGGGGATTCCAGCGCATACTCCAGACCAAATTTTTCCCGGATCAACTCCTGGGCTGCCAGTGCTGCTTCTTCGGCAATGCGTGTGGAGTCGGTACGCATATAGGTAATAAGACCCTCGGGGCCACCGGTGCCGATTTCAATGCCCTCATAGAGTTGTTGGGCCACCATCATGGTTTTTTTGGCGGAAAATTTCAGACGGTTGATGGCATCCTGCTGCAGCTTACTTGTGATAAAGGGGGGCAACGGGGTGCGTTTGATGGTTTTCCTCTGGATTTTATCCACCACAAAGGCAAGTTTTTTAAGATCTTTTACAATGGCAGCAGAGGTGTCACCATCGGGTATGACAACCTTATCTCCATTTTTTCGCACCAGTTGAGCCACAAAGGGCGGGGGATTGTCCGGGGCAGACAGGTCCGCCGCAATGGTCCAGTACTCCTGGGGTTCAAAGGCCCTTATCTGGCGTTCACGGTCACAGATGATTTTGACGGCTACGGACTGGACCCTTCCTGCACTGAGTCCTCCCTGGACCCGTCGCCAGAGCAGAGGAGAAATCTGATATCCCACCAGTCTGTCAAGGGTCCTTCTGGCCTGCTGGGCTTCGTATCTGTCATAGTTGAGATCCATGGGATTTTCCAAAGCATCGGTGATCCCTTTTTGGGTGAGTTCATGGATCAATACTCTGTAAAAGGATCGTCCCTTTTGCTTTAAAATATCCGCAGCGTGGAATGCAATGGCCTCACCTTCGCGGTCAGGGTCAGGGGCCAGATAAATGGTGTCGGTATCCCCGGCTTCTTTTTTCAGGGCCTGAATTACCTTGGATTTTCCCTTGATCTGAAGATATTTTGCCTTAAAATCCTTTTCTATATCAATGCCCAGTTCTTTTTGGGGCAGATCTTTGATATGCCCGGCGGTGGCAGCAACATTAAATGTCTTTCCGATATATTTTTTAAGGGTTTTAACTTTGGTGGGGGACTCGACAATTAGAAGTGGTTTACTCACGATGTTTCCTCTACGACAAAAAAATAATTTCCTGGTGTTTGTGTTACCACACCCTTCAGTTCCAGGCACAGAAGTGATGCATTGACAACCCCTGCATCAAGACCGGATTGTTCGATGATGGTGTCAATGTGAACGGGATAAGGCCCCAGACAGTTGAGAATCTGCTGCTCGGGCGCGTCCGGTTTAAAAACATGCCCCTGGGAATCGTTTGGGGCCTTTGCGGGACTGGAAGGTGGGGCCGGGTGGACCATGTGGCCCAGTTCTTCAATGACATCCAGCTCATTTTCCACAAGTTTTGCACCCTGTTTCAACAGAGAATGGGTACCGGTACTTTGAAAGGACTGTATACTGCCGGGTACGGCAAAGACCTCCCTGTTATATTCAGCGGTGAGTCTGGCTGTGATAAGAGATCCGCTTCTGGCGGCGGCCTCCACCACGATGGTTCCGGTGGACATACCGGCGATGATGCGGTTTCTCATGGGAAAATGACGGGCATCCGGTATACTGTTAATGGAAAACTCTGAAATAACGGCACCATTGTCGGCAATGTCGTGGTACAGTTGTCTGTTTTCTCTGGGGTAGATGGTTTTTAAGCCGCATCCCAGCACGGCAAGGGTTTTCCCCCCTGCTTTCATGGCTCCTTTGTGGGCGGCAGTATCAATGCCCATGGCCATGCCGCTGACAATCTGAAAACCCTTCCGTGCAAGGTCATGTCCCAGCTTGAATGCCGTGTGAACGCCATAGGCGGTTGCACGTCTTGACCCCACAATGGCGATGCAGGGCGCAATATTGTCAAGGGTTCCAAGGTAGGTCAGGAGGGGAGGTGGATCTGGAATGTGTAAAAGAAGTGCAGGGTAATGGGGGTCATTCATGGCAGCAATTTGAAAACCAGCACGTTCAATGCCCCTGATTTCATCATCGGGTCGATTCCTGCGGTTTTGTTCAATACCTTTAAGAATCCGGGGGCTCATGCCTTTGATTTGTCTGAGATCCTGTTCCGGTGCATTTAACACCGCTTCCGGTGACCCGAAGGCCGTCATCAGTCGCTTAAAAAGAACGCTGCCCACTCCCGGGACATTTCTCAGGGCAAACCAGAATCGATATTTATCAATCAGCGTGGACATCTGGTAGAATTTTCCCTGTTATGAGGTTCATGGATTGTTAAGGTTTGCACTTCTTGAATATAAATAGCTCCATATTGTAACTATTCGGGCTGGTATTGTAAAAACGAGACTTGATCACAACCTGGGGAAAAGGCACCGGAAAAAGTAAGCTGTATTTTCCGGTGCCGGCATTAATCTTTCCCATTTTTTACGGAAATTAACGATTTTTCCTGTCCGTTATAAGGAGAATGGGACTTGCAACAAAAACCGAGGAATAGGTACCGACAACTACGCCTGCGATCATTGCAAAGGCAAAGTTATGAATAATTTCTCCCCCCAGAAACAGCAGGGAAAAAAGCACTATCAACGTGGTGAGTGAGGTGAGTATGGTACGGCTCAAGGTCTCATTGATACTTTTGTTGATAATTTCAGCCATTGTCTGTTTGCGTTGATGGATATTGTTTTCCCGGATTCTGTCAAACACAATGATGGTATCATTGAGTGAATACCCGATGATGGTCAGTAATGCGGCAATAATGGGCAGTGAAAATTCATAATCCAGTATGGAAAAAAGCCCCACGGTTATAAATACGTCATGGATGAGGGCCACAATGGCTCCCATGGCATATTTCAATCCCAGATACCAGAACAGCACCAGGGTGACCACCAGGGCCGCCGCGATGAGAATGGGCATGCTCATGTTAAAGATGGAGAGAAAATAAACCGCCGTCATCAAGGCCCCTGCCGTTACACCGGAGAGTACCCATTTCATTTCAAATCGACCTGAAATGTATATGGTGATGAAAAGCAATGAATAGAACATGGCCAGAAGTGCCTGTTTTCTCAGATCCTTTCCCACCTGGGGCCCAACCATCTCCACCCGTCGGATTTCCGGGGTTGAGCCTGTGGCATTTTCCAGGGCCTGGGTAATGGCCTGGGAAAAACCCTGGCCGGTCATGTCCGGGTTACTGGTGCGGATGAGAAATTCATTTTCTCCGGGGTCTCCGAAATGCTGTACCGAAGAGTTGGCAATTCCTATCTGGTCAAGGCCTGAACGGATATCCTGGGTGGCGGTTGTTTTTTCAAATTTAATCTGCACAAGGGTGCCGCCTGAAAAGTCAATGCCGTAATTGGGGCCGTTATGAATGACAAGGGAAATGATGCTGATAATAACCAGTGCCAGGGACAGCGAAAATCCCAGTTTTCGTTTCCCTGTAAAATCAATTGTGGTGCCGGGTTTGATAAACTGCATGGATGTTTATCTCCTTATATACTGAGTGTGGGGGTCTTTTTCCCGGACAACATCATATCAAAAATACTTTTTGAAAGGACCAGGGCGGTGAAAAGACTTGCAAGAATACCAAGTCCCAGGGTAACGGCAAATCCCTTTACAGGGCCGGTGCCGAACTGAAACAATACCACCGCAACAATAAGTGTTGTCACGTTGGCGTCAAGGATGGTGAGAGCAGCCCTTGAAAATCCCGCATGGACCGATGCTGCAGCGGTTTTTCCTGAAGCCAGTTCTTCCCGTATTCTCTCAAAAATAATAACATTGGCATCCACCGCCATACCGATGGTGAGAATAATGCCCGCAATTCCTGGCAGGGTAAGGGTGGCCTGGAAAGCCGCAAGACCGCCGCCGATGAGCAGAATATTTGCCACAAGGGCAATGTCTGCAATGAGACCGGCCCCCTTATAGTACATCATCATGAAGAGGATCACCAGAAGTCCGCCCACCATCATGGACATGATTCCCATGCGAATGGAGTCTGCTCCCAGGGTGGGCCCAACGGTTCTTTCTTCAATTATCTTGACAGGTGCCGGCAGGGCACCGGCCCGCAGTACAATGGCAAGATCCCTTGCTTCTTCCGTAGTGAAATTACCTGTTATCCTGGCTTTGCCTCCGGCAATGCGATCCTGGATTACCGGTGCGGAATAAACGGTTTTATCAAGGACAATGGCCAGACGTTTTTTTATGTTCTCTCCGGTGATACGCTCAAATATCCGGGCACCTTTCCGATCAAATTCAATACCCACATAGGGTTCGTTGAACTGGGAGTCAATCATTACCCTTGCATCGGTGAGGGAACCGCCGTCCAGCAATACCTGTTTTTTGATGAGGAAGGGCACCTTGGAGACCTTTCCCGTACGACGGTCTTCCTTGGTCTGGTACAAAAGTTCTGAGCCCGGCGGAGGCGTTCCCTTGGCTGCAGAAGCCATGTCACCGGTTTCATCCACCAGCTGGAAATTAAGCTGGGCTGTTTTACCGATGAGATCCTTGGCACGCTGAGTATCGGTGATGCCAGGCAGCTGAATCTGAATCCGTCGGTCACCCTGGAGGCGGATGTCCGGTTCGCTGACCCCGAATTCATCAATGCGGTTGCGAATGGTTTCAAGGGCCTGCTCCGTGGCCATGCGTTTGATGTTTGCCGCCTCTTTGGCGGGAATCTGCAGCACAATTTGTTTGCCCTCGGGAACCGTCACCGTGGAAGCGATTTCCAGCGCATTGAAATCATCCGTGACCAGCGCGGTGAAACCTTCTATGTTTTTATCACCGTCCAATGTTGCCGTAATGGTATTATTGCCGTTGCGGGTGATACCAAGGTGCTTGATTTCCTTTTTTCTTAACTCTTGTTTTAGCTCATGCACGGTGCGTTCAACAGTTGTTTCAAGGGCCTTCTGGTTCTGAACTTCCAGGACAAGATGCATGCCGCCCTGGAGATCAAGACCCAGATTAATTTTTTTGTGGGGCCAGCAGTCAACATAAAAGGTTGGAAGAACATATACAAGTGCGGCCAGCATGATCACTGCGGTAAGCGCGCCTTTCCATGTGAATAATTTCAATCTTATTGCTCCTGAAATGGCGGTTTTTATTTATTTTTCTTGTCTTTTTTTGACTCAGCCGGGGCATTGCCCTGGAGGGTAGCACCCACGTTCCCCCGATTGATTTTAATTTTAACATTTTCTGCTATTTCAATGGAGACCGTGGTATCCCCAAGGGAGATAATGGTGCCATGAACGCCACCGGATGTAATGATACGATCCCCTTTCTTAAGATTGCTGATCATGTTCTGGTGTTCCTTGGCTTTTTTCTGCTGGGGTCTGATAAGCAGAAAATAGAAAATAACGAACATCAGAATAAGGGGTACAAACGCTGTAAGTCCACCTGCCTGTCCACCTGCTGCACCAGCTTGTCCCATTGCAAATGCTGTGTTGATCATGATAATAAAATCCTCCTGAATTTAAATGCGCCTGTTTATTAAGGTTGCTTTGCGGGAACCTGAATCATCTTCTGGTTGCACCGGATGGTGCCCGCAATGTTATAGTCAATTCATAATTTATGCATCACACTATTGATCAATGGCTCCTGATGATCATCCCACTGCATTTTTTCCGATTTGTTGTGGATGAGCACTTGTTTGTTTAAAGATCATTGATTCTACATGGGGTTGGTCATAATATTTAGTCAGTCGTCATCATTGGCGTGTCAATGGGATCAGACTGATGTTATGACCAAGCCCGTTCTCCAAATGGGCTGTTTAGTGTGCGACTGTTTGAGATACACAAAAGTTAAGGTTATGTCAAGGTTCAGCTTGTGGTGGATATCGATCCTGAATAATTAATAATACTGCCCTTGAGCATAATCTTGGCCCCACCGGTTGCGGCTCCGACGTCTTTCCCTCCGGGAGAGTCAAAACATTAAAAGCATAATCGGGGTTGCTCACAATCTGGGCCATTCGTCACAGTAAGAATTATTTATCACAGCTGATGCGACTTTCTCCCCAGATGATTCCATCACAGGCGTTGATGGTGATGGTTACCTCTCTTTTAAGTTCAATATCATGGATTTCTTTTCTTTTTTTGTTTAAAAGATAGGCCGCCACCTCCGGCGGTAGATCCGCTGTGAGGGCGGTGATGCTGCCCTTGATGGTTTTAAGATTAAGCTGTCGTAGAAATGCAAGTCCCAGATTTTCCACGGAGGGAATCATACCGCGTCCCCTGCAGTGGGGACAGGTTCTATAACTGCCAAAGGTAATGGAAGGGCGCAGACGCTGCCGTGACATCTCCACAAGGCCAAAACCGGATATGCCGCCAACTTTGGTCTTTGCTTTGTCGGATTTTAGATGTTTTTTCAGAGTTTTGGTGACATCCGCCTTGTGTTTTCTTTCTTTCATATCAATGAAATCCACCACAATAAGTCCCCCCAGATCCCGGAGTCTCAATTGCCTTGCCACCTCTTCGGCCGCCTCAATATTGGTGTGATAGGCGGTCTGTTCAATGTTCTTTTTGCCGGTGGATTTTCCTGAATTGACATCAATGGCCACAAGGGCTTCTGTCTGATCAATGACAATGGCACCCCCGGATTTCAGGGACACCTTGGGTTCAAAGATAGAGGCTATCTGCTCTTCGAGCTGATGTTTTGTAAAAATGGGTTTTTCACCCTTGAACAATTTTACAATATTTTGCTTGCCGGGGGCAATAACCCCCATGAAATCCTTGACTTCCTGGAACACCTCTTTGTCATCTATCAGAATTTCCGTGATATCGTCGGTGAAATAATCCCTTAGAGATCTAACGGCAAGGTTTTGTTCTTTATATAATAGGGAGGGGGTGGAGCTTTCAATGGCCTTTTGGTTGATATTTTTCCAGGCCCTCTGGAGATATTTCAGGTCGTTGGTGAACATTGTTTTGGTGGCATCTTTGCCAGCGGTTCTGACAATCAGGCCGAACCCCTCGGGTATTTTTAGTGATTCTATTATATTCTTGAGACGTTTTCGTTCCTCTTCATCGGCAATCTGGCGAGAGACCCCCCGGGTGGTGCTTCCCGGCATGAGAACGGATAATCTGCCCGGCAGGGAGATATATGTGGTGAGCATGGCCCCCTTGTGCATGATAGGGTCCTTGGTGACCTGGACAATGAGTTCCTGTCCTTTTTTCACCAGGTTGGTGATTTTCCGGTCCCCGGCGTCATTGTCGAGGAAATAATCACTGTGAATTTCATTGAGTTGTAGAAATCCGTTTTTCTGGGTACCATAATCCACAAACACAGCCTGAAGACTGGGCTCCACCCTTGAAATAGACGCTTTGTAAATATTTCCCTGGGTCATTTCCCGTGCGGCTGTGTCCAGGTGAATCTCTTCCAGCTTGTTTTCTTTAATGGTCACGATTCTGCATTCATCCGAATCATGCGCATTGATTAAAATTTTTCTTGTCATTAAATCTTTCTTGCCGCCTCCATGGAAAAAAATTGTTTTATGGAGATTTTCAACCATCTGGGTTTGTTGCTTTTTTATGACCCTGTCGGCTTTGCCTCCGGCATATCCCGGCGGGTGCCATTGCTGTAAAAAAAGCAAAGAATATATCATGGGTCCTGAAAAGCCCCAATGATAGTTGAAATCTCTCTTTTGACGGATGCTGTCTGTCTTTTGTATGGTTATATAAACCGGCGTTCCGGTATTCGCTAAAAAAATAAAATGTCTTTCTGCACACAACAAGTATTCGATTGACGCCGCCAAGTCAAATAAATTATGATCGGCAGGTTGTATCATCCTTGCTATTTCATTCATATTGTGCCATTTAATGTGCTTTGTTTGCCCTTGTAATTGATGGGCCTGTTTTTTTTAAAAAGCGCCTCCCTCAGGGATTGTCCGGATAAAAAAACGGAACATCATCAGTCATAGAAATTGGGGTTTTGATGCGGGTTTCAGCCGGCCTGGAAATTTTTCGGGCATCCCCGTTCACACCGGGGTAACGGTTTGCATTACCCCCTGAAACGCATAGTGTCCGGAGGTTGACATATAATCATGGAAGATCGGTATCATCCTGAAGCAGTAGAGACAAAATGGCAGCAATATTGGGAATCCCAAGGGGTTTTTACCACAACAGAGGACAGGTCAAAGGAAAAATATTATCTTCTGGAAATGTTTCCCTATCCGTCCGGTAAAATCCACATGGGACATGTTCGAAATTATACCATTGGTGATGTGGTGGCCCGATACAAACGGATGAAAGGGTTCAATGTGCTTCACCCCATGGGCTGGGATGCCTTTGGGATGCCCGCAGAAAATGCGGCCATTGACAACAATACCCATCCGGCGGCCTGGACCTATGACAACATGTCCACCATGCGTCGTCAGCTCAAAAAAATGGGCTTTTCCTACGACTGGAACCGTGAGATTGCCACCTGTCGTCCGGAATACTACCGCTGGGAGCAGTGGCTGTTTCTCCAGATGCTTTCAAAAGAGATGGTGTACCGCAAGGAATCCTATGTCAACTGGTGTGAACATTGCCAGACCGTCCTTGCCAACGAGCAGGTGGAGGCAGATCTTTGCTGGCGGTGCAGCCAGCCGGTGCAGCAGAAAAAATTATGGCAATGGTTTTTTAAAATCACCGATTATGCAGAGGATCTTCTGCTTCATTGTGATCAACTGCCCGGATGGCCCAACAAAGTCACCCTGATGCAGAAAAACTGGATCGGCAAAAGCCTTGGTTCTGAAATCTCCTTTGATATAGAAGGTATGGAGGCAGATATCAAGGTGTTTACCACCCGCCCGGACACCCTGTTTGGTGCCACCTTCATGTGCCTTGCTCCGGAACATCCCCTGGTGGAGACCCTGTCAAGTGGTACAGAGCAGGCCGATGCCGTGCAGGCCTTTGTGGAAAAAATATCCCGCCAGGATCGCTCTGCAGATGCCTTGGAAAAATATGAAAAGGAAGGCGTATTTACCGGTGCCTGGTGCATCAACCCGGCCAATGGTCGACGCATGCCCGTGTTCACTGCCAACTTTGCCCTCATGGGATATGGCACCGGTGCCGTTATGTCCGTGCCGGCCCATGATCAGCGCGATTTTGATTTTGCCCGGAAATATGACTTGGACATCGTTGTGGTGATTCAACCGGAAGGGGAAACCCTGAACGGTGTCACCATGGCAGAAGCCTACACCGGGGAAGGACTACTGGTAAATTCCGGCCAATACAATGGTATGGACAATGGTTCAGCCATGGCCGAAATCACCCAATGGCTTGAAAAACAGGGAAGGGGAAAACAAACCGTTAGCTTCAGGCTCCGGGATTGGGGGATTTCCCGCCAACGGTACTGGGGAACGCCCATCCCGGTGATTCACTGTGATACCTGCGGCGTGGTGCCGGTGCCGGAATCACAACTGCCGGTGACCCTGCCCGAAGATGCTGACCTTCTGGAAAACGGCGGATCTCCCTTGCCCACCCTTGAATTTTTTGCTGAAACCACCTGTCCTGTGTGTGGTAGAAAAGATGCCCACCGGGACACCGATACCATGGACACCTTTGTGGAAAGTTCCTGGTATTTTGTACGGTATTGCAGTCCCCGGTGCGAAACGGCCATGTTTGATCCCGATGCCGTCAAATACTGGATGCCCGTGGATCAATACATAGGCGGGGTGGAGCATGCCATTTTGCATCTGCTTTATTCCCGGTACTTCATGCGAGTATTAAACACACTGGGGCTCATTGACTTTAAAGAACCTTTCACCCGTCTGCTCACCCAGGGTATGGTGTGTAAAGAAACCCTGACCTGTCCCGAGCATGGGTATATATTTCCCGAGGACGCAGTTCCCGCCGGGGATGGGTTTGAATGTGTAAAATGCAAGCGTGACGTTGAAGTGGGGCGGGTTATTAAGATGTCCAAATCCAAAAAGAACGTCATTGATCCCAACACTCTCCTTGAAAAATACGGGGCGGATATCACTCGCCTTTTCTGCCTGTTTGCCGCACCGCCGGAAAAGGATCTGGAGTGGAATGACGACGGGGTTGAAGGCTGTAACCGTTTTATTAACCGGGTGTGGCGCCTGGTTTCGGTGTGTAAAGAGGTCTGCGGGGAGATCCCCGTGTGGAACGGTCCCATGAATGGCTTGTCCGATGATGCCAAAAACCTTTATCGCAAGGGGCATCAGACCATCAAGAAAGTCACCGATGACATTGAAGACAGCTTCCATTTCAACACGGCCATCAGTGCGGTGATGGAGCTTGTCAATGCTATGTACAGCGCAGACCTTGATACCGCTGACGACGGGATGAAGGGTGTTGCAGCCTTTTGCATGGAAAACATAGTTCTTCTGTTGTCCCCCATTGTCCCCCATTTTGCCGAAGAACTGTGGCAGCAGATGGGTCATGATCCCAGCATTGTGGATCATCCCTGGCCAACCTACCGTGAAGATGCATTGACAAGTGACGAGATGGTCATTGTGGTACAGGTAAACGGCAAGCTCAGATCAAAGTTCACCATTAATACGGACGCTGATGATGAGGCCATAAAGGCTGTGGCCATGGCAGATCCTGCTGTGATAAAACATATTGCAGATAAAGCCGTCAGAAAGGTAATTGTTGTGAAGAAAAAACTTGTCAACATCGTGGTGTAATGATGAACCGACGTTTTTGTCAGATAATAAAGGGGTTTTTGCTCCTGGTTCTGATTCTTGGGGGGGGGTGCGGCTATCGCATGCAGGGAACGGCACCCCTGCCCGGGGGAATAAAGGCGGTTCGGGTAAACTTGTTTGAAAATCGCAGCAGTCAGTCCGGTGCGGAAAACCTTTTTACCAACGCCTTTATCAATGAATTGTTGAAAAAAACCGATGTCCGGGTGTTGAAGGCCGCCACAACAGGTGGGGTGGTCACAGGGACCATTCGCTCTATTTCTGTGGGGGACCTGACCCGGTCATCGGACGATACCGTCCTTCAGGGACGAGTCAGCGCTACACTGGATCTCTTAATGACGGATGCTGATGGGGTTGAACTATGGGCGGTAAAGGGATTTACCGGTAATGAAATTTATACAGCATCCAGTTCCAATGTCACAGATGAGGCTGCCCAGCAGGAAGCTGTGGCCCAGATTGCCTTGAGATTGTCTGAAAAACTGGTCAGTGCAATGAGTGATCAATGGTAGTGTTTGGCTGGTACATCACGACCTAAGTCGTCTGTGCTGCCTTTTGCAGCGAAACCTTATATTCCAATGGAACAAGAGCCTTAAAAAGCACCAATGGAATTGCTCCACGCTGTGTACTATTGCTTCAAGACCTGGTTCTTTACCTGTTAAAACTCCGGCATGAAGAATCCATCAAAAAAAAAGGCGCATGAAATCAGGGAAATAACAAGTTCCCGAGTCATGCGCCTTTGATTCTTCTAAAAGATGGATTTTAGTTCAGAATCTTGGACAGTCTTGAAATCTTACGTGCAGCAGTGTTTTTATGGATAACTCCTTTTTTGCCTGCCTTGGCAATGCAGGACTGGGCATTTATGAAAAGAGCCTGGGCATTCTCATTTCCTTCTTCTTCAGCTGCAGCACGAACCTTTTTAATGGCTGTATTCATTGCGGATTTTGTTGATTTGTTTCTAAGACGTCTGTTTTCACTCTGTTTTGCACGTTTAAGTGCGGATTTATGATTGGCCAACTTGTTTTGAACTCCTTAATTGATATGATTAATTTAACAGTAAATCCATAAGTTTTGAAAAAATTATTTTATTGGGGTTCGTGTTTTTTGTCAAGGAAAAAGTGATGATATCACATGAAAATACAAGGTTTTCCAAGCTGTTTTCCGGAATTTTCACCATTGGCTCAGCCACACTTGTCAGTCGTATTCTTGGATTTACCCGGGATGCCATTGTGGCCATGATTCTGGGTGCCGGGCTCTATTCCGATGCCTTTTTCATGGCCTTCAGGTTGCCCAACCTGCTGCGAAAATTTTTTTCCGACGGGGTGTTAACCTTGTCTTTTATCCCCGAGTTTACCCAATACCGCAGCATGGGTGGCAAGGCTGCCGCCTTTGATATGGCACGGTCTTTTTTCTGCATAATCTCTTTTGTCGGAGTGCTTGTGGTGGTGGCCGGAATTTTATTTACCCCGGGCCTTATTGCTGGTATTGCCCCGGGATTTGTGCCCCATCCCCATAAATATGAGCTTACCGTGGCATTGACCCGGATCATGATGCCCTATCTTGGAAGTATTTTTCTCATGGCAGTGTGCATGGGGATATTAAACGGAATGGGGCATTTTGCTGCGCCGGCGGTGGCACCCATATTATTTAATGTGGTGATTATTCTTTTTGCTCTGATTTTATCCCCCTTATTTTCCGCCCCGGCGGTGGCCCTGGCCTGGGGAGTGACCCTGGGGGGAGTTATGCAGCTTTTGCTTCAGCTGCCCTTTATCCATGCCCGGGGATTTCGCTTTTTTAAACGATGCTGTCTCCTGCACAAGGGCGCAATCCGGGCGGCAAAGACAATGCTGCCGGCCATGGTGGGTGTGGCGGGTTATCAGATCAATGTGCTCATGGCCACTTTTATGGCATCCTGTTTGGGAGATGGCAGTATTTCTTACCTGTATTATGCCGATCGACTGGTTCAGTTTCCCATGGCGCTTTTTACCGTGTCTGTGTCCACGGTGATTTTTCCCCGGCTGGCCACCAATGTTGCCGCAGGCAGGGGAGATGACGCTGCAGTACTTTTTTCCCGGGGGCTGCAGGCGGTGTTTTTTCTTACGCTTCCGGCCATGGCAGGGCTGATGGTGTTAAGTCGGCCCATTGTGGCGCTTCTTTTTTTCCAGGGCGCATTTCACATGGAAGCAGTACTTGAAACAGCCTCCGTTTTGTTTTTTCTATCCATGGGATTGGCCGCCTTTTCGGGTACTCGGCTGTTTGGCACCTTGTTTTACGCCTTTTCAGACATTCGGACACCCTTTGTGGCAGGTCTTTGTGCCATGGCCGTAAATGGGATTCTTGGCAGCTTTCTGCTAAAAACCATGGGGCACAGGGGACTTGCCCTTGCTTTGTCTGTGGCTGCATGTGTGAATCTTATGATATTACTATGGAAAGCCGGTGGATATCTCACGCCTGGTACTGGTGGGCGGTTGATACGTTCGGGGCTTAAAGGATTTGTTTTTTCCGGTGTCATGTATAAGGCGGTGGATTGGGTCTTTTTTTATGTTTGCCCGGGACTCAATGCCGGAAAGGTGTCACTGCTCATGGGGGTATCTGCTGCCATTGTGGTGGGTATATTGGTTTATATCTGTCTTTTTTTAGCGTGTGGCTGGCGGGAGTGTCGCAGAATGTATGGTTGGATCAAAGGAGGGACTTGAAATCATGAAATTGAATGCTTCCGGGTTTTACCTTGCCGTTGCGGCATTGATGGTGCTGGCTGCCTGGATGGTCTGGGGGGACAACGGGCTCAGGTCCCTGGTGGGCCTAAGAGAAGAGAAGGCCCGGATACTGAACAAAACCCGGGAAATTGAATCGGAAAATCGGGGCATTGAAAATATCATTGCCCGCCTGCAGCACGATGGAACTTATATTGAGCATCTGGCAAAACATGGGTTTGGACTGGCACGGAAAGAGGAATTTATTTTCAGATTTGCCCCCCATGCCCCAGCCTCAAAAGACACAGAGGCTGAGGTTATCATGCCGTGATATGGGCCTTGAGCGCTCATTGAGCTCAAAGAAAATTGTGGGACGTGTTCAATCACACCATCGGCCATTTCTGGGAGGGGATGTGCTCAGGTATTGATAAGGTTACGCAGTTTTCCAGAGCATTTAAAGGTAACCACCCGTCGGGCAGGGAGGTTCATTTCCTGGCTGGTGGCCGGGTTGCGTCCCTTTCTGGCTTTTTTCTCATTGACACAGAATTTGCCAAATCCGCTGATCATGACATCTTCGCCTTGTTCCAGGCTGCCTTTGATGATTTCCAGAAAATCCTCCATGATTTTATATGAAGTACTCCTTGAAAGATCGAGTTGTTTTTGAATTCTTTCTGTGATCTCCGTTTTGGTCAATGCCATGGCTTTGTTCTCCTGAATCAAATAAGTCTTTAAATTATATATATAAATATCATAATAATCGGGCAACGATACTTTAATTTCAGACTGTTTGTCAAGGGAATTGATGGGGGATGATAGCAACCTTGCTTTATGTTCAAATCTGCCCGGGCTTGGCGATCTTATGACCAGCCCGGCGATGATCATACCCTGTCAACTAACAGATCAGGCATTCATTTCATAGGCATCGGCCATAGCCAGAACCTGCTGCCATACCCTGCTAAATCGTTTTTTGTCTGTCACGGGTTTTTTGATGATTTTTAAAGCAAGTTCCATTTGTTTATCTGTGGAACTGCCCTTGGTGTATAGTTGAAGAGCATGTTTTGAAAAATCCTTAACCATGAAATCAAAGATCTGGTCCACAATATCATTGTCAAGGTTCATCAGCAGGGCGTTTTCAATGATCAATTGGCCGTATACCACCAGGGCAAAGAGTTCCCCGAGGATTAACAGAAAATCAATATCTTTTGTCTGTTGCTTTTCCGGTTGGGCATTGACCAGAAGCTCCTTAAGGGCCTTGATCTGTTCTTTGAAAACAGCAATATTGGGAAGATCCATCTGATCATAGGTTTGCTGGAAATCGTGAAAAATGGTTTTGGAAAGGCCGCGGGTGGTTCCCTGGTCAAACAGAAAGTCATCATTGGCCGGTTCATGGACCAGGGGGATTTTTGGCATTTCGCCAGGTGCAAAAAGATAATTTGCCATGAATTTTACCACCAGAGCCATGTTTACGTGCACGGTACCCTCAAGTTTTGGAAGCCCGCGGATCTCAATGGCTGCCATTTCAAAATAGGTATCCTTTTCAAATCCCTTTGCGGCAATGACATCCCAGATGAGGTTGATCACCTCTTCTCCCTGGGTGGTGACTTTCATCTTGGTCAGGGGATTATACAGCAGATATCGTCTGTCATCTGCCGAGGCTGTGCGCATATAATCACTGTTTCTTGCGGCAAAGAGCTTCATGGCCATGAGCCTTGCCCATGCTGTTGTCATCAGTTCCTGAACATGGGGAAAATCCGTTACCATCCTTCCATAAAGATTTCGATGGGATGCATGGGTGATGGCCTCATAAAAGGCATGGGTGCAGATGCCTATGGAGGCCCAGCCCAGATTGTATTTCCCAACATTAATGGTGTTTAATGCGCTGTCCCAGGCGTGATCCCCCCGGGAAAGAATGTCCGATGCGCCCACTGGGTATCCGTTAAGGCTGAATTCTGCCACATAGGATTGATTGGAGATGATATTTTTTACCAGAGTGTAATTTTTATGGCTCGGATCTGCGGTGAAAAATACATATTCCTCAGTGTCAGAATCCTTTGCAAATACCGATACCAGGCCGGCTTTGTTGGCGTTTCCAATGTAATATTTGCCGCCGTCTGCCACAAATTTATCATCGGTGAGGGGAGTCAGTGTCATGTCACTGGAATAAAGATCAGCCCCGTGCTCTTTTTCTGACAAACCAAAGGCAAAGATTTCACCCTGTTCCAGTAAGCGGGCTGTCTTTTTTTTCAGGGCTTCGTTTTTTCCCATCCAGATGGGGCCAAGGCCCAGAATGGTGACCTGCCAGGTGTACCAGTAGGGCAGACCATAAAATCCGAGGATTTCATTGAAACAGCAGTTGCGGCAGGTGTCCCATCGACATCCTTCATCGCCGTATTGCGAGGGGGTTAAAAGGGTATAGAAAATTTTCTCTTTTTTGACAAAATCAAGAAAATCCCCATACCATTCTTTGGCGTGGTAGTCTGCTTTGAGTTTTGTTTTTCCCTTGTCTTCAAAAAAGGCGATGGTTTTTTTCATGATCAGTGCCGATGCTGGATCAAGATGCTCATATGTCTCTTTGTGGGGGTTTAATAGTTTCAAAATATCCTCCTGAAAGTGTTTATTATTTTTATGAACAGTGTTTACATGAATAATATATATTTCTATCAGGCGGGAAGGTTTGTCAAGTCCTTTTTAAGGAATGCCACGCACGCACCTCACTTCAGACCGTTGGCAGCTCTTTTGTCCTGCCGGACTGAAGCCGAGGAACCGGGGGCAGGTTTGTCCTTCAAAGCACTTGTGATTTTTAACACCATTCATGGATGGTAAAATGTGGGTACCAGAGCAACGGGCCTGTTGATGGCCCGTGTTATTTTAGAAGGGTTTTAATGCTTTCAGAAAGTGCATTAATGGAAAGGGGTTTGGACATAACCATATCAATATCTTTGCTGTCACCCCGGGACATTGCCGTGTGACTGTCAAAGCCGGTGGCAAGGATAACCGGGGTTTGGGGGCTGATTTTTTTGATTTCGCTTGCCAGCTGGGTTCCCTGGAGATTGGGCATGGTTAAATCGGTGATAACCAGTGAAAAAGAATCCGGATCTTTTTGAAAAATACTCAGGGCTTCGCTGGGTGACTGCAGGGATACAGCCTCATATCCAATTCTTTCAAGCATCATTTTACCAAGATCCACCAGCATTTTTTCATCATCCACAAAAAGGATTTTGCCTTCTCCGGTGGTGATGGTGTTTTTCTGAACTTTTTTGTCTTCTGGTTCATCGGGAAAACCGGGAAGATATATGGTGATCCGTGTGCCTTTCCCCGGCTGGCTGTCCAGGATAACAGCCCCCTTGCACCGGGTGATAATGCTGTGCACCACGGAAAGTCCAAGGCCCCGGCCGTCCCCTCCCTGTTTGGTGGTAAAATAGGGATCAAAAATTTTATCCCTCAGATCAGTTGCCATGCCTTTGCCGTTGTCTTTAACTTCAATGATGACATAATCCCCGTGGGGCAGGTTCAACGTGGCGGTGGGGGTGTAATTTTCTGCGGTGAGAGATATGTCGCTCATGGTGACCGAAATAATCCCCTGGTTATCCTCCATTGCTTGGTATGCATTGGTCAACAGATTGGTGATGATCTGATAAATCTGGTTGGGTGTTGCCAGTACACGTCTGGTTTTTCGGGGAATGTCGGTGTTGATGATGATGGAAGAAGGAATGGTTGCCCGGAGCATCTTGAGCTTTTCTTTTACCACGGATGACGGATTGATGGGGGCCTGGGGGGCACTGGGATCATTGTTGGTTTTTAGTCGGCTGAAATCCAGTATCTGGGCGGTCAAATTTTTTGCACGGTTACAGCCATCAATGATTTGACGGGTGTAATGCGCGGTTTTGGAATCACCTGTTACATCCATCTGCAAAAGCTGAGTATATCCCAGGACAACCCCCAGAATATTATTGAAATCATGGGCAATTCCACCTGCCAGCGTTCCCAGTGCTTCCAGGCGCTGTACCTGGTTGAGTTGGGTAATTAGTCGTTCATTTTCTTTTTCAGAAAGTTTGTATTCCGTGACATCTCTGTCAATGCCACGGTATCCCAGAAGGGTTCCCCGGGCATCCAGAATGGGACGTCCATTGGTCAGAAAGCAGAGGTGTTTTTTGTTTTTATGTTTTTTCCAGATTTCAATGTTTTTAAAGGGCAGTCGCGCGCTGGTGCGGTGGGCAATGCGTTTTTGTGCAATGGTTTCTGCTTTGTTGTTAAGGATTGCAGAAAAATGAATCTCGTTGAGTTCATCCATGGTAAACCCGGTTATTTCGGTTACATTGTCCGAAACATAGGTGTACTTGCCATGGCAATCCATTTCCCACACCAGGTCCCCGATGCTGATGGTTATTTCTCTAAAGCGCTGTTCACTTTCAAGAAAATGATCTTCCATTGCCTTTTTTTCATCCAGCTGCAGGTGTAGTTTCCGGATTTGACTGTATGATCCCAGGGCCGTTGCAAGAAGACAGTGAATTTTCTGCTCGTTTATATCTGAATGCTGGCAAAGGGCATGGATATCATCATTATCCAGTATTTCCTGTTGTAAATCTGCATCAAAAGCCTCCATTAAAACAATGATCTGAATTTTATAGTTGTTCAGATTTTTTCTGATGTAATGGATCAGCCATCGGCCATCGGTGTCCAGATCCCGGGAAAGGGACAGAAGGACCACCTGAAATTTTTGGTTCTCGGACAGTAGGGGCTGGGCCACCCGAATCGACTGGGCATGGTGAAGACAAAGCGGTTTGTTTTTAAAAACAAAATGGGAAAGAAGGTCTTGAAAAAAATGGTAATTTTTATTATCTGCATCAACCACCAGCGCTTGCCAGGTATCGCAGAGAGAAACTGATGCAGAATCAAGTGTGTTGTCTGCCTTTGAACAATGTTGTTCCTGAATGTCAGAAGCCATGTTTTTTCTACCTTTATACCCGATGGTCAATAATATCATTATGTATTGGCTCTTTTTATAATTAAAGATGCCAGGGGTTTTGTCAATGTAATTTTTGGGGCTCTTTCCAGGGGTATGGGGCAGGCCGAGGCATTTATATCTTTTCCTGGTCCTGGAAAATAATTGACACCCGGTGCATCTTCCATTAACTATGGGGTCACTTCGTAAGACTGGATTAATATGGGGGGGCAGCCCGTTTACAGCTTTTTAGTGATTTCTGTGGCCTATGATGTCACCTTATCCCCTTTTTTGCCCATTCAGGGCATGACTATTATATATGAATACCTATGGAGAAATTATGGAAAGCATAAAAGCATTGTCCGTGCTTGATGGAAGATACCAGCGACTCACCGGAGAACTGGCGGATATTTTTTCTGAATATGGATTGATCAGACACCGTGTTCAGGTGGAAATTGAGTGGCTTAAATTTATTCTCACCGATCTGAAGTTGGCTCCTTTTGATGACAGCCGGGTGAAGGATATTGATGCCGTTTTAAATGAATTCACAACCGAAGATGCCCTTCGGATCAAGGAAATTGAACGTACCACCAACCATGATGTCAAGGCCGTGGAGTACTTCATCAAAGAAAAACTGGCAGCAAAAGACCTTGATGACATCGGGGAATGGGTTCATTTTGCCTGTACCTCCGATGATATCAACAATACCGCCTATGCGCTCATGCTGAAAAAGGGCAGAGATATTGCCACCGATCTTCTGGCGGATCTTGTTAAAGCCATCGAAGAAAAAGCCTTGGCCCATAAATCCGTTCCCATGATGTCCAGAACCCACGGACAGCCAGCCACCCCCACAACCGTGGGAAAGGAATTTGTCAATTTTGCCTGGCGGTTCAACCGGGAGGTGAGCATATTAAGGCAGGCCACTGTACAGGCCAAGATCAACGGTGCCACAGGCAGCTACAATGCCCATTTTTTTGTATTTCCGGAAATCGACTGGATCACTGCAGGTCAGCGATTTCTCACCCGGCATCTTGAGCTTGAACCATTGCTTTACACCACCCAGATCAACCCCAATGCCTCCCTTGCCTTTATTCTGCATGCCCTGATCCGTTCCGCCGCCGGGGTTATGGACCTTGACAGGGATATGTGGGGATATATTTCCCTTGGGTATTTCAAGCAGCGCCTGAAAAAAGGCGAGACAGGTTCGTCCACCATGCCCCACAAGGTGAACCCCATTGATTTTGAAAACAGTGAGGGAAACATGGGTATGGCCATTGCCATGATGGAGCACATGGCCGTAAAACTTCAGAAATCGCGATTTCAGAGGGATCTGACAGACAGCACGGTGTTAAGAAGTTTGGGTTCCCTTTTCGGATATTATATCATCGGCATTAAAAACTGCATGAAGGGCCTTTCCAAAGTTGATCTGAATAAAACGGTCCTTGCACAGGATCTGGCGGCCAACCAGGAGCTTCTGGCAGAGCCCTTTCAGACGGCCATGCGGGTGTTTGGAGAATCCAATCCCTATGAGCGGCTCAAGGATCTCACACGGGGTCAGAAAATAGACAAACAAACCCTTGATGTGTTTGTGGACAAGCTGGAGAAAGTTCCCATGGCCTTTAAGGAGCGCATGCGGCAATTGACTCCGGATACCTATACTGGCCTCGCAGAAAAGCTGGTGGATACTTATTTCAAGGAAAAAGGGCAGGCATAAACCTAACCTGGACAGCCAGAACTAAAAAGATTTTCTGATTCTCTTGCCAAAATAACACGAAAATCAGAGGTAAATATTCGGCCAGCACCCCATCTTCACTCATTTGGGCCTGCTCACATAGCAATAGTATGCTACGCAGTCCCAACTAAGCGAATATGGGGCACTGACCAAACATTTACAGAACCAAGCCGAATATTTACAATCAGAGATAAGAATCTTTGTTGATTAGGCGCTGATAAGCGCCTAAGGATGCCTGAAGCTTAATCCATGGGGCCGGACAGCACCTGCCGGGGCTTTGCGCCATCTGAAGGCCCCACAATACCCTTTTTTTCCATGATGTCAATGATCCGGGCGGCCCGGTTGTAACCCACCCGCAACGCCCGTTGAATACCGGATATAGATGCTTGTCGGGTGGCCATGACCACTTCCAGGGCCTCGTGGTATTTTTCATCGTATTCATCGTCCCGATAGTCCTGTTCAGGCTCTTCCTGCTGTTCAGTGATGATATCAAACAGATATTCCGGTGCCTGCTGGGCTTTTAGAAAGGAGGTGACATCAATGAGTTCCTCTTCTGACAGATAGGTGCCATGGACCCTGGTGAGCCTTGCTGTTCCCGGGGGTACAAAGAGCATGTCACCCATGCCCAGCAATGTTTCCGCACCGTTGGAATCAATGATGGTCCTGGAATCGGTCTTGGAAGAGACCTGGAAGGAAATCCGGGTGGGAAAATTAGCCTTGATGATGCCGGTGAGCACATCCACCGAAGGCCGCTGGGTGGCAAGGATGAGATGGATGCCTGCGGCCCTGGCCATCTGGGCCAGACGGGTAAGGGACAGTTCCACATCCCGGGAGGCTGTCATCATGAGATCCGCCAGCTCGTCAATGATGATGACAATATAAGAAAGCGGCTCGGGCAGCTCTTCGTGGGAGCCTTCCGGGTCTGCATTCATTTTCTTCATTTTCTGGTTAAACTGTTCAATGTTTCTCACCTGGTATTTGGCCAGAAGATCATATCGTCTTTCCATTTCCCGGACCATCCACTGGAGGGCAGTGGTGGCTTTTTTCATGTCTGTGATCACCGGGGTGATAAGGTGGGGAATGTCATTGTATAATGACAGTTCAATGCGCTTGGGATCAATCATCAGGAATTTGACTTCATCGGGGTTGGCCTTGTAAAGAATACTGGTGATCATGGCGTTGAGTCCAACGCTTTTGCCTGTTCCCGTGGCCCCGGCGATGAGCAGGTGGGGCATGCTTTCAAGCTCCACCACCACCGGATTGCCGATGATGTCTTTACCCAGACAGATGGGCAGTTTGGAGGTGCTGTTGATGAAATCCTCGGAGCTGACAATGTCGATAAAAGGCACAATGCTTTTTTTCAGGTTGGGAATCTCTATGCCCATGACATCTTTTCCCGGTATGGGTGCAACTATGCGGATGCTGTAGGCACTCAAGGCAAGGGCAAGATCATCGGCAAGGTTAACGATTTTGCTGATTTTAATACCCGGGTCCGGCTTGTATTCAAAGGTGGTGATCACAGGCCCAGGGGATACTCCCATGACCTCGCCCTTAATGCCGAAGTATCCCAGCTTTTTTTCCAGCAGCTCGGCATCCCGGCGGATGCTTTCATGATCGACCTCTGTTTTGCTGTTGATATTTTTCAGAAACTTCAGGGAGGGCAGTTCAAAGGTTTCCGTCATGGAATCTTTTTCAGGGTCAGGGCGGTGGAATTTAGTCTGGGAATAGTGGACTGCCGTGTGTATGGGGAAACTGCCCATGGATGCCGGATTTTCATTGCAGGGAGTCTCTTCTTTGGGACATTTTGTGTTTGCTGGTGCTGCCGTTGCTTGTAGTGTTTCTGATTCTGCTGGCTTTGCTTCAGGTGTTGGTACGGCCTTTTCTGATTCAGCTGTTTCTTTTATCTCAGTTGGTGGTTCTGGTGCCGCTTGTGATCTTTCCGGTTCTATTGTCTTTGGTTCAGGTGCAGTTTGGGATGTTTCAGGTTCTGTTGTCTTTGACTCAGGTAGCGGTGAAGTTTTTTCTGTTTCAGCGGCTTCTTGTGTCTCTGCTTCGGCCATTTCCTTTGCCTCTGATGCGGGTATTGCTTCATTTATTATTTCTGCTGTTTCTTGAAGTGGGGGGGCATCCAGAGGGCTGGCGTCAAGGTCTCGTACCTGGGTAGGTTTGTTTGAGTTTGGCTGTTCCAAAGGGGTGTCTGTTGTTTCACGGCTGTTGGAGGCAGACTGGGAGCCATGTGCTAACTTTTCTTCCCCAGAGATTGACGGTACTTCCGGCTTGGATTCTGCTTGAAGTGTCGGTGTGGACTCGTAGATGGCTTCCGGTGTCTGTGGGTTCCGGGAGACTTGAGCACAGAGGGACGGACTGGTCAATGGGTCGCTATTTACGGGTCCGGTGGCGGCTTCTGGGGCTGCTGTTATTTGGAGTTCAGGTTTTGATGGGTTTTCTGCATCGGGGGTCTTGTCCGCTACTGTAAGTTTTTCCGGGGCAGGTGTATTGTTTGATTCTGGTGTATTTTCCGGTCCGGAGATTTTTTTTATCTCCGATGTTTTGTCCGGCTCAGGTGTTTTTTTCACTTCAGCGGATTCTGCAGGCTGTTCGATATCCTTTATCGGTGCTGCCTGGGAAAGATCCGATGGCCCTGGTATCGGGTTTTGAAAAGGGGCTTGAGAGGTCCGAGCAACGGGATCGGACAATAGGCTGTTGATTTGCTGCAGATCATCAATGATATCCGATTCCAGGGGATTGTTAATGACCTCTGGTTTGACATCTTCGATTTCAGGTATCTCATCTGGTTTGGGAGGCTGCGGAGGAGATGCCTGGGCTAAAGAAGTACGGATTTTTGCATGGGAAAGAGACTGGGTTTTTTCTTTCAGGGTCTGATTTAATGTATCCAGACGATCCTTTAACTCAACATATTTCTTGCTCAGATTCAGGTTGGCAAGCAACACAAGTACATGGGGATTGATGGCTGCACCTGCATTGATGAAGGATTCTTCAGCCCTGATCATTTCAGAAACCATCATCTGGGCAATGCGGTGGATATTGTCCGTGGTGCCGGATTCTTCCATTTTAAAACTATATTCACCACAGATGGACCGGATGGTTAATACGTCGTTGTCTATTTTATAGCTGTTTTTTTCCAAAATATTCACTCGATATCAACTTGTCAGATGGTTTAAAAAAGGTGTCCCAGCCTGTAAGGGGGGTGCTTTTATCCAGTTACCCCTATTGAAGGATCGGCAGATGTTGTGATCAAGCACCAATGGGGTTTTGGGTTGAATAGGTTCTTCATAACACATTTTATGTGAAGGGTTCAATTCTTATAATATGGATGCACCATTGGCACCATATCTTAAAAAAGCCTGAAACCCATCAACCCCCAAAAATAAAAAGGAAAAGAAAGGTTTTGAAAAATCATGATATGCTGGAATCAGTTCAAATTGACCGGCTTGAAATAATTTATCAGGACAACGATATTGTTGCCATTAATAAACCGGCAGGAATGCTGGTGCATAAAAGCGCTATGGACCGGCATGAAACACGATTTGCCCTGCAGATGACAAGAGATCAGATCGGCCAGAAGGTCTTTCCCGTCCACCGTCTGGACAAACCCACCTCAGGGGTTCTGCTGTTTGCCTTGAATCCGGCTGCCGCCCGGACGCTTTCTTTACAATTTCAGGAAAACCAGGTGAAAAAAACATATCTGGCCGTGGTACGGGGGTACCTTCAGGGCACAGGCACCATTGACCATCCCTTAAAAAATATTAAAAAGGGACGGGGAAATCTTTTATCCAATGGATACAAAAGCCGCCCATGCACGGACTCCCCCTGTCCGGACGGGCAAGGGGGTGAAGTAATTCCAGGCACCGAAAACACAAGCACTTTTCAAAAAGACTTGAAGCGTTTGGAAAAGAATCCTTCAGGCTTGCAGGAGCGGCCAAAGCAGAGGGCTGTCACCGATTACGCCGGTGTGGCAACGGTGGAACTGCCCATGCGTGTGGATAAATATCCATCTTCCCGATATTCCCTGGTGGAACTTTGTCCTGGAACGGGACGTCGGCATCAGCTACGGCGGCACATGAAGCATCTCTCCCACCCCATTGTGGGGGATACCATCTATGGCAAAAGCTGTCACAACGATTTTTTTAAAAATCAATTCCAGTGCAGGAGATTGCTTCTCTGCGCCCTGAAGATCCGTTTTGCCCATCCGGTCACCGAAAAAGAGATGATGTTATGGGCAAAGCCGGACATTGGGTTTCAGCAGATCATGGTACGTTTGGGCTGGTATGATGCGACCAGGCATTTGCTGGAACCGTGTTAATCAAATCAAAGTTTCTGGGAACCTTTTAAATTTTTATAATTTCCGGTGTTCTGCCGCAATGTTCCATGAATTTAATAAGGTCGGTGGGGGTAATGGTGGTGGTGGCCGTGTTCACCAGCGGATGGAAATTGAGAAGATCGTTTTCCATCAGGTCCTGGTCCAGTATGATTTTAACCGGTTGATCCTGGATGTTTATCACGGCAAAGGGGGTGACCGCACCGGGAATTACCCCGAGCACCTCCATGAGTAATTCCGGCTTGCCAAAGGAAGGGCTTTTGGCCCCTATCTTTTTTGCCAGCTCTTTTATCTGAATGGGCTTGTCTGAAAGGGTGACCACCAGAAACAGGTTTTTCTTTTTGTCTTTGAAGAATAAATTTTTGCTGTGAACCCCTTCAATGCCGTCGTGGTGCATGTCTGCCTCTTCCACGGTGAAAACAGCCGGGTGTTCATGGTTTGTGTATTCAATGCCTATATTTGATAATACTTCCAGTAATTGATTTTGATCTTGCAGCATGTTTGTCCTTTTTTGGGGATTTAATTCCTGTTAGCGGGTTGATTCCTGTGATCAAGCCGGTTAATTCTTGGCATACAACCAACGAGTATGTATCGTTGTGCCCATGGAAAATCAAGTCATTCTCTTTATTTTTTTTGTAGCTTGATATTGACTTGGTAAAACAGGCCAACTATACTGATTATCGAATTTTAACCCGGGGACGCAGATCCCTCTTGATCACCATGAGTTATCGCCGACTCCTACCGGAATGAAAAATCTGTCCGGTAGGGGTTTGTTTTTTTTAAAAACCTGCCATACAAGGTTTGAGCGGAGTTTGTTCTAACATCGGCCATTTGGGGAAGAACTCTGACGTGCAAAAACAACTGGATCGTTGAGTCAAAGGAGTTGATACCGTGTTGCAGAAAATAATGTGTATTGCTTTTGGGGGTGCCCTGGGAGCCCTTGCCAGGTACGGCATGGCCGGTGCTGTTCAACGCTGGGCAGGATCTGGATTTCCCTGGGGGACGGCGGCGGTGAATATACTTGGCAGCTTCCTGTTTGGCATGCTTTGGGCCTTTGCCCTTGGCCGGGGAAATTTTAATGCCGATTTTCGAGCGGTTATCTTTGTGGGCTTTCTGGGGTCATTCACCACTTTTTCCACTTTTATTTCTGAAACCGGTCAGTTCCTGGCGGATTCCCAGATGCTCATGGGGATGGGGAATGTTGCGTTTCAACTGCTGGTGGGGACGGGTGTTTTTTTCATTGGTATGGCTTTGGGACGATCCATATAACCCACATGTCCTGGCGGACATAACGAAGATAGCGTCGTAGACGCGGAGCCAAATGGCATTATGCCGCCCCTCCCCCGACGGTCAATGGTCCCGGCCCGGAACTGTAGACAGCTCGATTGGCCGGTTCCTATTGCCCATCGGGGGGCGGCTCTGCTGAGGTAAACTTGAAGGCTACCTTTTCATATAAACCTGCATGGCCCACCCTGTTTTGCAGACAAGGAAAAGAGGACAATATAATATATGCACACTGAAATGGAACTGATTCGAATCTACATCGGCGAGAGTCAGAGAGCAGGACGCAAACCCCTTTATGAAGCCATTGTGGAAGAAGCTCACAAGCGGGGGCTTGCCGGTGCTACGGTGACCCGGGGCATCATGGGGTTTGGTAAAAACAGCCAGATCCGCACCTCAAAAATTCTAAGACTCTCCGAAGATCTGCCCCTGGTCATTGACATTGTTGATGAACCCCACCGCCTGGCCGAATTTATGCCGGTGCTTGACACTATGGTCAAACAGGGGCTGGTGATATCAGAAAAAATCAAGGTTCTGATCAATCGTCACGCTTCTGCGGCGGGGGGAACTGTTGCTGGTACTCCGGTCGTGGACAGTGAAAAGCCGGTGACGGTAACCACAGAGGAGATCCATATTTATACCGATGGGTCCGCCATTGGAAATCCCGGGCCCGGTGGATATGGTGTTGTTTTGATGATGGATGGAAAAACCATGGAGTGTTCCCAGGGATTCAGTCATACCACCAATAATCGCATGGAAATGCTTGCGGTGATCACCGCCCTTGAAAAAATTCCGGAAACTCACAGAAAAAGAAATGTGGTGGTTCACAGCGATTCTCAATATACCATTAACGGCATCACCAAGGGATGGGCAAAAAGCTGGAAAAGACGTGGCTGGAAAAAAGCAGATGGCCAACCGGCATTGAACCCGGATTTATGGAAACAAATGCTTTCCATCACCGAACAATACCCGAACTTGACCTTTAAATGGGTCCGGGGCCATGCCGGTGATCCCCTCAATGAACGGGTGGATCAGCTGGCCAACACCGCTGCCCGCAGCAATGCGGGAATGCTGACGGATGAGGGTTATATCCGCAAGTAAATGAAAGGGATGGCCCATGTTGTGACCAGGCCCAAACGAAAAACAAAGATTCAAAATTGGATCATCCGGTAGATAATGATTTAAAGGAGTTGAAAAAAATGCCCAATGCGTGTGATTTGAAAACAGGCCAGGTGGTGGAAATAAACGGAGAGCCTCATGTGGTAAAACACATCACGGTGAAGTCTCCCACGGCAAGGGGAGCTGTCACCCTTTACAAAGTGCGTTTCAGCAATGTAAAGACCCGACAGAAATATGAAGACAGCTTTAAGGGAAATGACATGCTTGCCGAAGTGGAACTTCTGAAAAGATCGGTGCAATACCTGTATCCCGATGGCAATCTGCATGTGTTCATGGACAAGGAAGATTATAGCCAGTATATGGTCTCCACCGAAGACATAGAAGATGAGCTTGTCTGGATCACCGATGAAATGGAAGGGCTTCTGGCCACCATCATTGATGAAAACATGGTGTCCCTTGAAATTCCAAAATCCCTTGTTTTTGAAGTGACGGATACGGCTCCGGGGATGCGGGGGGCAAGCGCAACGGCCCGTACAAAACCTGCCACCCTGTCAAACGGGGTGGAGATCCAGGTGCCGGAATACCTTGAACCCGGAGAGATGGTAAAGGTCAATACAGAAACCCGAAAGTTCATGTCCAAGGCGTAATAAAATGAATGATGAACGGCTGATGGACATTGAAATCAAAATTGCATTTCAGGAAAAAACCATCAAAGAGCTGAATCAGGTGGTGTATGAGCAGCAGCAGGAGATTGAACGTCTCCGTGCCATCTGTGATCTTGTTTTGAAGCGTACCCGGGCGTTTTCTGATTTTATTCCGGGAAGTGATGGCCCGGCAGATGACAAGCCGCCCCATTATTAAAGATTGATCCCATCGGCGTAAAAGCTCTTAATAGGGCAGGGCATGCAGATGATTCTTTTGAATATCCCCTGGGTATAAAGGCCAAGCGGGCTTTGTCACTCCCCCCGGGTTATTGAGAACTTACCCATCGGCCGCCTGTGATGATGGGTGGCCGATGGGATGGCGATCAAGCCGCCTTTTTAAGCATGGCATCCCGGGCTTTTGCCACTTCTGAATTGCTGATATACTCGTCAAAGCTCATGAGCCGGTCAATGACCCCGGCCGGGGTTATTTCAATGATGCGGTTGGCAACGGTGTTCACAAACTCGTGGTCATGGGAGGTGAACAGCACCACTTCAGGGAATTTCACAAGGCTGTCATTTAAGGCGGTGATGGATTCAAGATCCAGGTGATTGGTGGGTTCATCCAGCATCAGGGCATTGGATGCCGCAAGCATCATTTTAGAAAGCATGCATCGCACCTTTTCCCCACCGGACAACACACCGATTTTTTTGGTGGCCTCTTCTCCGGAAAACAGCATCCGCCCCAGGAATGAGCGGGCAAAGCTTTCGCCTTCCGTTGGGGGGGCAAACTGCAAAAGCCATTGGATCAGGGTGCAGTCTCCTTTAAAAAAAGAGCTGTGTTCCTTGGGAAAGTAGGACTGTGTGATGGTAACGCCCCATCTGAAGCTGCCGTTGTCGGGTTCCAGCTCTCCTGCCAGAATCTGAAATAAGGTGGTTTTAGCCACACTGTTATTCCCCATGAATGCGATTTTATCTCCAGCGTTCACAGTGAAACTCACATCGTTCAGCACCTTTTCCCCGTCAATGGTTTTGGATAAATTCTCCACTTCCAGAATTACATTGCCGCAGGAGCGTTCCGGGGTAAAACAGATAAAGGGATATTTCCGAGAGGAGGCCGGCATATCTTCAATGGTGAGTTTTTCCAGTAATTTTTTTCGGGAGGTGGCCTGTTTGGATTTGGAGGCATTGGAGCTGAACCGCTGGATGAACGCCTTCAATTCATTGGCCCGGTTGGTCACCTTTTTGTTTTCCGCCTGTTTCTGCTTCAGGTTCAGCTGGCTTGCCTGGTACCAGAAGTCGTAATTGCCCACGTACACGGCAATCTGACCAAAATCAATGTCGGCAATGTGGGTGCATACCTGGTTCATGAAATGGCGGTCATGGGAGACCACAATCACCGTGTTCTGGAACCGATAGAGAAAATCCTCCAGCCAGGCAATGGATTTGATATCCAGGTTGTTGGTGGGCTCATCGAGCAGCAGCACGTCGGGGTTGCCGAACAGGGCCTGGGCAAGAAGCACCCGTACCTTTTCGCCGCCTTCAAGCTCCTTCATTTTCTTGCCGTGCAGGGATTCGGGGATGTCCAGGTGATTTAAGAGAACGGCAGCTTCGGGTTCTGCATCATAGCCGTCCATTTCGGCAAACTCCACCTCAAGCTCTCCGGATCGGATGCCGTCTTCTTCGGAAAAATCGGGTTTGGCATACAGGGCATCGCGTTCGTTCATGATGGTGTACAGTTCTTTGTGCCCCATGATGACGGTGTTTAACACGGTTTCTTCATCAAAGGCAAAGTGGTCCTGGCGTAAAACGGCGATGCGCTCCCTTGATCCCACAGACACTGTTCCTGAATCCGGCTCAATGTCCCCGGACAGAATTTTTAAAAAGGTGGATTTTCCGGCCCCGTTGGCCCCGATGAGTCCATAGCAGTTACCCGGTGCAAATTTTATGTTAACGTCTTTAAACAAAACCCTTTTGCCGTAGGCCAGGGTGACGTTGGTTGTGCTGATCATTTATGTTTTATTCCCTTAAAAAAAGTGTAAAGCGATTTTGATGCTCTTGTTTGCAGCATCCTTTATAAAATAAAAAAATCACAGAATAATGATTCTGTGATTTGAAAATTTTATTTAATATCATGTTTTTGAATAAAAAAAAATCCTTATTATTTTAGCTCATGTTCTATTTGATTCATTAACAAAATCCTTTAAATATTTTTCTTCCATGAAAGCGCATAATGGAGCCTTATTGCCTTTCTGTTATACCTGCTCTGCCGCGAGTGTTGTCTTTGCATCTGAAACATGTGATTGTGCTTATAAATAATGCTCTCTCTTGAGGTTTCCCCACTCCTTTTCCGTTGGGTGATTTGGCATTAGATACAGAAGTTATTTGCTTCTCATAAGTTTTTTAAATTTATTCGCTGTGCGATCACTCAATGTTTGACTGAAAACGGCCGAAGAGTTAATTCAAAAATGGGGTTCGTTCTAAAGTTATGCCAATACGGTGCAAATGTGTAGTGAATTAAACTTGCTTTTTATTTTGGGTATGAAATTTGCATAAAAATGGTGTGGAATAATTAAGTTTAGCACATGAAAATCTCAATAGGTGTTGTGCTGGATAGAACGTTTCTGCTATACAAACATGGGATTGGTAAGCTTGTAAAAAAACAACCAACAGAATTTTGAACATATCTTGTTGTGGCTTTCTACGGCGGTACATCCAAATATGATGTGGTCAAAAAATGTAATCGAATTTTTTTTACAAGACTCTCAGAATTGCGGTAAAAAGCCATGTAACCTACAGGGCGGAGCTATATTTTGATTCCATATGGACGACAATTTATTGACGAAGCAGATATCCAGTCTGTTGTGGATGTTCTTCAATCCGACTGGTTGACCACTGGACCTGGAATAGAAGTTTTCGAAACGGAGTTTGCAAAAACCGTTGGGAGTCGATATGCCGTGGCCGTTTCCAGCGGCACTGCCGCATTGCATTGTGCCATGTTTGCCCTGGGGATAACTTCCGGTGATGAAGTCATTGTAACGCCCATGACCTTTGCTGCCACGGCTAATTGCATTGTCTACCAGGGTGGGGTTCCGGTTTTTGCTGATGTATTGCCGGATACACTTCTCATTGATCCGGAGGAGGTGGAAAAGAAAATAACCTCTAAAACAAAAGCCATCATAGCTGTGGATTATGCGGGTCAGCCTTGCAATTGGGATGCCCTGAAGCAGATTGCCCATGATCATGGTTTATGGCTTGTGGCAGACAGCTGCCATGCCTTGGGGGCAACCTATCATGGGCTTAATGTGGGGACTCTTGCAGATTTGTCCACCTTCAGCTTTCATCCAGTTAAGCATATCACCACCGGGGAAGGCGGCATGATTACCACAGACAATGAGGGGTTTGCTGGGCGCATGCGGTTGTTTCGAAATCATGGAATTACAACGGATCATCATCAGCGTGAGCGTCTTGGCTCTTGGGCGTATGAGATGGTTGATCTTGGGTTTAACTATCGTATAACGGATTTTCAGTGCGCTCTGGGGTTGAGTCAACTGAATAAATTACCATTGTCTCTCCAGAGAAGATCTGAAATTGCAACAAAATATGACGGTGCATTTGCTTTATTGGACGGTGTGTCCCCCCTTGAAAAAGATCCGGAGATTACCCATGCATACCACCTTTATGTCATAAAATTGGCACCGAAAATTGTTCTGCAAAATAGGGAACAAATTTTCCATGAACTTCGAAGCAGAAGAATCGGGGTCAATGTTCATTATATTCCCGTACATCTTCATCCCTATTATCAGAAACGATGGGGCACCGGCCCTGGTGACTGCCCCCGGGCGGAAATGGCTTATGAACAGATTTTGTCATTGCCAATGTATCCTGGGTTGACGGAAGGTGATGTTGAGTTTGTGATTGAGCAGATCCATAGTGTTCTAAATGTTTAATTGTGCGAGGCTCTGTCATCATTAACTGATCAGCTTCTTTCAAGGAGGCTTTGTCTCGTTGATATTTTTTTAAGGGGAAAAATGTGAGTCCGTTTTTCATCGCCGAAGTGTCCAGTAATCACAACCGTGATTTGGCAAGATGTCTGCGTTTTGTTGACGTTGCAGCTGATATCGGCTGCAATGGAATCAAATTCCAGCTATTCAGAGTGGATGAGTTGTTTGCCCCGGAAATACTTTTAAAAAGCGAAAAACATCGTAAGCGCAAAAAGTGGGAGCTACCTCTGGATTTTCTCGCTCCCCTTGCGCGTCGTTGTCGGGAAAAAAATATATCATTCTCGTGTACGCCCTTTTATCTTGAGGCAGTCGAGATGCTCTATCCCTTTGTTGATTTTTACAAAATAGCCTCATATGAGTTGTTGTGGGAGGGGCTTTTGAAAGAATGCGCTCAAACGGGAAAACCGGTTGTCCTTTCCACAGGCATGGCAACTTTGGATGAAATCTCAAGGGCAGTGACAACTCTACGTGATGCAGAGTGTCAAGATTTTACCCTTCTTCACTGTGTGTCCGGGTATCCGACCCCATCGAATCAATGCAATCTGGCGGCCATCAAAACGCTGCGCCTTAAATTTGACTGCCCGGTGGGTTGGTCCGATCACAGTGTATCACCACCTGTCATTGAGCGTGCTGTGCATCACTGGCATTCAGACATGATAGAGTTTCATCTTGATATTGATGGCCGGGGAGAAGAGTTTGCTTCCGGTCATTGCTGGCTTCCAGATCAGATGAAATCCGTGATTCATAATATTCGCCTTGCCTTGGAGGCGGATGGTTCCGGAAAAAAAATTCCCGCACCGGCTGAACTGAGTGACTGCGAATGGCGTGCCGACCCCAGCGACGGATTGAGGCCGTTGAAAAAAATCAGAGGGAAATGGAATGGATAGACCAAAAGTTGCTGCAATTATCCAGGCACGCATGGGTTCCAGTAGATTGCCGGCTAAAGTATTGATGCCAGTGGCAGGGAAACCTATTTTGTGGCACATTGTTCATAGACTGTGTAAATGTCGCACGGTTGATGTTGTTGCTGTGGCAACTTCTGAGCTGCCTTGCGATGATCAACTGGTAAAATGGTGCCAAACTCAAGACGTACCGGTTTTTCGCGGATCGGAAACCAATGTGTTGCAGCGTTTCGCCCTTGCTGTTGATGCGCTGAGCCCGGAGATTATTATTCGAGTGTGCGGTGATTCACCCATGGTTGATCCCCAAACAATTGATCGGCTTGTGGATGCATTACGTAGAGAGGGGACGGAGCATTGCACCGGAGAAAAAGGCATTGATTCCATTCATGAAGGCTTTTCTCCCTTTACCAGAAACGCCTTTAACCGTTTACTGCGTGAAGCTGCAGAAGACCCGGTGGCCATTGAACATATAACCGCCTACTTTCAAAAATATCCGGAACGGTTTTTATGCACCACCATACCGATCTTTCCGGAACATCGTTTTTCCGGTGCCCGCATGTCCATTGACACTCCTTCCGATCTGCGATTTATGGAGGAGGTGTACTTTCGCATGGCAGTGCCAGCAGGGGAAGCTGATGTGGCTGATGTCGTTCAGCTGTTGCGGGATAACCCGGAACTGCTACACATCAATTGTCATGTCCGCCAGAAAACAGCCACAGAAAATACATTCAGGGTGCTTGTTCGCTGTGACGGTGACGCGCACATCGGTTTGGGACATGTGGTGCGTTGCCTGGCCTTGGCGGAAGAACTTCGTGATGGTCAGAGTGTTGGTGTTACATTTGCCATGATTAATGGTAGGCCAGGTATTGATATGGCTCATAAGGCTGGCTTTCCAGTGGAAATCATGACCAAGGAAATCAGTGAAGACGCGTGGCTTGACGGTTTGATTCATACGATAAAGCCCCACGCATTGATCCTTGATGTCCGAACCAGCCTTTCCCGGGAGATGGTCAAAAAATGGCGGAAAAACAGCCTGTTGATAATCACCATTGATGATCCAAGTGAACGTCGCCTGGAAGCGGATCTGGCCTTTTATCCCCCTGTTCCTCAGGTCAAGGAGATGGATTGGAGTGGCTTTACAGGTCAACTTTTTTCTGGATGGGAATGGGTACTTTTGCGTCGTCAGTTTTCCCAAGCGCTTGAAAAAAATCCTGGCAATCGGCAACTGAGCAGTTCAAACACAGTGCCAGGCATCAGAGAAAGTGAACCAATTACAAAGGAAAAAGGACCATGCATCCTTATCACCATGGGCGGCAGCGATCCAGCTGGGATGACTCTCAAGGCGGTTCGGGCGCTTGGGCAAATCCACGGCAATTTTAATGCCACCATTGTGCTTGGTCAAGCCTTTGTCCATGATATCCCACTCAAAGAGTTGCTGAAAAATGCACCCTTTCCCTACACCATTCATCGTGATGTGGAAAACATGGCCCAGGTCATGCAAACCGCTGATTTGGCCATAGCCTCTTTCGGAGGTACAGCATATGAGTTGGCCGCTATGGGAGTTCCTGGCATTTTTATTGCCTTAACCAAAGACCATGACTGTTCGGCATCTGTTTTTGAAAAGGAAAATATGGGCATAAACTTGGGTGTGGACAGTAATGTTGATGAACAAGACATTAGCACTGCTGTAGAAAAAATGATGCAGAACTCAGATCTATTGTCACGGTTCAGATATTTCTGCTTTGCAAGAATGGACGGACAAGGTTCAAAGGTTATTTCGAAAAAGATTAGTGAGAATCTGAAATCCCATATATGATTACGGTAATAATATCAGATGAGGTGTCTTTTTGGATATAAAAGAGCAGTATGCAAAGAATCACTCAAAAGTTAGTGAACATACATTATTATTAAATAGTCGGCTTTTTAGTACTTACAATCGGATTGCTCTCAAATTGGTGGGGTCTGAATTAACAGGTGTAAATATTGATTTAGGTAGTGGTGATAAGGGGTTTTCCGTTTATTGCTCCCGAAAGGGAATCTGCTCACATTCATATGATTACCCTAATTTTGACATCGAACAAGACTTAATAAATCAATCAGATAATACAGTGGACTTTGTTACCATGAATGCGGTTATTGAACATATTCAAAAGCCAGAGCATATTTTGTTAGAGATTAAGCGTGTTTTAAAGCAAGGAGGACTGTTATTTATCCGTACTCCAAACTGGCAGATGGATTTCAAAAACTTTTACAATGACCCGACACACGTTACCCCATATTCGCCAATAAAATTGAAGAATACTCTTGAACTTGCCGGATTTAAGTCAATTTTTATTGAGCCGGGACTTATTGGGAAAAGTTTTTTTTGGTGGAAGCTTCACCCAAGCATTAAATGGAAAATCGCTTCGTTGATCCATGGTGGAACAAAATCAATTTTAGGAGTAGCACGAGCAGTTCAAGTGCCAAAGAAAAAATAGACTGGAGAAAAAGATGGAATTTTTAGTTCAAGCAAGTTCTCGTTCATGGGCTGGAGATATTGAACATTGTGTAAAAATGTTAGATGGGAAACCAGCAATTTATTGGACTATTAAGCGCATTTATGACAATTTTCCTAACGCAAAGATTACGATTATTGCACCAGAATTTGATGCTGGCGGATTACTCGAAGATTTAAAAAGATCATTTACTAATTTAAAAACGCTCTATTGTTTTGATGACAGTCCCCTTCTTCGGATGATTGAAGCGACGAAGTGCCTACATGAAGATACTCCTGTAGTTCGATTAAATGCTTTAGTATTTCAGTTTGATGTTGCTTTAGTCGAAAAGATGTATAGTCAGGCAATTGACGGAGGCTATGACTGTATAAAAACACCAGATGACTACCCAGTGCATTTTACTGGCGAAGTATACAGAGCAGGTGCGCTTACCCGGATATATAACATTTTAAAAAATGGATCAGTTCAACAACCAGAGATACATGCGGTACACCCAAAATTCATTATTATGCGACGTCCTGAATTCAAAACAAAATACTTAAAAACAGATAAAGAACAAGAACCAAGAATAGTTGCAGAATATATCGAGAAAATGCGCCAGGTGATGGACAGTGAACGTCAAAATGTTTCTGGCCAAAATCAGATCGCTGTTGGTGATCAATTATCCTATCATTATGAGTTGGCGGGGGAGTTTTTGAAGGAAAAATCTCTGTCAAGTGGATATTTACTAGATATTGCTTGCGGTACTGGATTTGGTGCACGTATGTTTAGTGGTAAAGGGTTTCAAATTGTTGCTGCTGATTACGATGAAGATCTTATCGCGACAAATAAAAAGAAATGGGCCAATTATCAGGATATTTCTTTTCAAAAAGAAGACATTATGAATACCTATTTTCAAGATAGTTATTTTGATGCAGTCTTTTCGATGGAGACCTTTGAGCATATTGATCCAGAGAAGGGTATGGCAGAGTTACGTCGTGTTTTAAAAAATGGTGGGTTAATGGTTTTGAGTACACCTCAAAATAGTACAACAGGAAAATGTGTGAATCCCCAGCATGTCTATGAATATTCGCTTGAAGAAACAAGGGCAATTATATCAAAATATTTTACAATTGATAAAATTATAGGGCTTAAAGCGGGTAAGATATATTTCCCTGACGACCCCGTTGGAGCAAATACTGTGGTATTTGCTCACGTTGTAAAGTAGTATCTGTTTCCAAATGGTATGCTTTTATTTTAACATGGAAAACCTGGCCCTGTGGGCCAGGTCAGAGCCGATAGGCTCTGCCATATAAAAATTGTAGAATTCCTTAGCTTGCGGTAAGTCCACCTATGGGGGCAGCAAGCCTAAAGCCTGGCCCTCTGGGATAGGCTTTTTACTGAGACAAGTTTGGAGAGTGAAGGGTTAAAGGAGATTAAGAGGTGGGAAAAGAGCATACGGTCGTTCTCATAACGGGCAGTAGCCGAGGGATAGGGAAAGATTTAGCCTTTGGTTTTGCCCGGGAAGGGTATTCTGTTGTCGTTAACTATCAAAAGTCCAAAACTGCAGCTGAGAAAATTGTTGAGCAAATTCGACATTCTGGAGGCAAAGCAATCTGTTGTCAAGCTGATGTGTCTGAACGAAGCGAGGTAGTTGCAATGAAGGATCGTATTCTTGAAGAGTATAGTCATATTGATATCTTGATAAATAATGCGGGAATAAACAAACAAAATTCATTTTGGGATATTAATGATGATGAATGGGATTTTTTAATGAAGGTTAATTTAAAATCAGTTTTTATCTGTTCTCAGGAGTTTATGCCTTTAATGGCAAAACAGAAGTGGGGTCGAGTGATAAATATGTCATCGGTTTCTGGGCAATATGGAGGACCAAAAACTCTGCACTATGCTACTACAAAAGGGGCGATTATAGCGTTAACAAAAGGATTAGCACGTTACGGGGCCCCTGATAATGTACTGGTTAACGCAGTGGCGCCTGGAATTATAAAAACAGATATGACAAGTAAAGAGCTTAAAGGTGAGGCCGGTAAAGCTTACATTGATAAAATTTTATTAAAAAAAGCAGGAGTAACGGCAGATGTTCTACAGGCATGCCTCTACCTTGCTTCAGAGAAACAGAATTACACAACAGGGCACACTATTAATGTCAATGGCGGTTTGTATATGTGATGGTCTATGATTTTGATAAAATAGTTGAAAATATTGTAAATATTTGGTTAACCCATACCACATGTTTAATTTCGTTGAAAAGGGATTATCCAGCTATACCTCGCCCTTGAACTTCAAGAATAAATGATAGCGTTGATGATCGCTATTGAAGAGGAGCGTTGGATTATATTTCGCAGTACGACAATGAATAAACTGGTAAAGCTATTCAAAGTAAAAATAGAGACTCTCCAGAAGTCTCTCCGTGGTCCTAAAAAAACAAAACCCAAAGTCACCTGAGTTGAAAATTACCAGATATGCAATTTCTATTGAGTTGTGTGATGTTGGAAGTTGCAGAATTGAAAGGCAATGGAGTAATTATAACAAAAGGAAGATAACCATGTTGAATTCGATAAAAGAGCCCAATGATATAAAAAAATTATCAATTCAGGAATTGAAGGACCTTTCGTGTGAAATTCGTAACTTTTTGGTCGAGAGTATTTCAAAAACAGGTGGTCACATCGGTGCAAACCTGGGAGTTATCGAACTTACCATAGCTGTTCATTATATTTTTAATTCACCTGAAGATGCAATTCTATTTGATGTCGGACACCAGGGTTATACGCATAAATTACTTACAGGAAGGAAGGCTAAATTCTCCACATTAAATTCAATTGGTGGGATTTCTCGATTTATCAGTAAGCAGGAAAGTTTTTTCGATGAAATGGATGCTTCACATGCAGGAACAGCCATCTCCACCGGTATTGGCATGGCAGTTGGTTTTAAGTTAAACGGATCAAGTAATATTGTTGTTAGTATCGTTGGTGATGGTGCGCTTGTGGAAGGTATGTCATTTGAGGCGCTTAATTTTGCTACCGAAAGGGATCTGCCCCTCATTATCATTGTTAACGACAATGGCATGGCTATTCCGAAAAATGTGGGTGGTATCAGCAAACTTTTTTCAGGAAAAAACTGGCAGGAAAAGTCAGATGCCTATTTCAGTGGTCTTGGGTTTCAGTATTTTTCTGTTGAAAATGGGCATGATTTACAAAGTCTTGTTGAAACAATGCAAAAAGCTTCCAATGCGGTAAAAAAAGGAAGTGTCGTTGTTCATGTTAAAACAGAAAAAGGAATGGGCTTGGAGTTAGCCAAAGCTCATCCTTATAAAATGCATTTTTCCATGCCTTTTGATCCGTTGACTGGAAGCGGTTGTTCACCAGTACCTGCAGGCGTTTCCTACGCAAAAATTGCAGGAGATACGCTGTATGAGCTTCTTCAAAAAGATAAGGAGATCATTGTCCTGACTCCAGCAACGCCCTATGCATCTGGATTAGAATCATGCTTGTCAGATTTTCCCGAGAACGTTATTGATGTGGGCATGGCTGAACAACATGCGTTGGGTATGGCTGCAGGGTTGGCAATTAAAAAGAAAAAAGTGTTTGCATGTTTTCAATCCACGTTTTTGCAGCGGTCAATGGATCAGATATTTCATGATATCTGTTATATGAATCTGCCGGTAACAATTCTTGCGGCCCGATCCGGTTTTGCGGGTTTCGATAGCCCGACGCATCATGGTATTTATGACCTATCGTACCTTCGTGGTTTACCGAACCTTGATATGTTTTATGCCGGAACCAGTTTTGATTTACGTAAAATCATTCAATTGAGATCAGAACAAGCTGAAAATCCGTTAATTATACTCCATCCTTATGAAAATGTGTTTAAAGAGGAAGATAAATATTTTTCTGAACCAGTCGAGAATATACATGAATCAGACATTATTTTCGATGGAAAAGATGGATTCATTTTTGCTGTAGGAAATAAATTAGAAACAGGGATTGAACTCAGAGAACTATTACAAAAAAAGAACCAGGATTTTGGTATTTTGAATATACGCTGGATTAACCCACTGCCGAAAGATCAACTGATCCAGATAATGGAACGTGTCGATAAAATTGTGACCCTTGAAGAGAATATTAAAAGAGCCGGATTCGGTTCCAGCATTGGAATGCTTATCGTTGAAAACGGACTTTCAAATAAATTGTTTGTCAGTGCAATCCAGGAAGAATTTGTTCCGGTTGGCGACAAGGAATACCTGAGTGAAAAATGCGGGATTGATGCTCATTCAGTTTTTCAAAGAATCTCAACTAAATGGAAATTATAGTATGAAAGAAGCCCTGCTGATACTCGGTGCAAGTGCAGATCAACTTTTCATGATCAATACAGCACATCAGATGTCTTTGGAAACAGTTGTCGTTGATGGAAACCCTGAGGCGCCTGGTTTGAAGGTTGCCACCTATTCAGCGCCCATTGATTTCAGCAGGACTGACGATGTAATTAGTTATGTGGAAAATCTGAAAAAGAAGGGTGTTAATATAAATGGTGTATTAACCATGGGAAGTGATGTCCCTCAATTGGTCGCAAAAATTGCTAATTATTTTGGATGGATTGGACCTTCTGAAGAGACTGGACGCATTGCTACAAACAAATATGAAATGAAACATCGATTCACTGAGTGTGGGGTGCCGGTGCCTAATTACGCAGTTGTTCACGATGTTGGGGAAGTAAGGTATTTTTGGTCAAAATGGCGATGTGAGAAGTTGGTAATTAAACCCACAGACAGAGCAGGTTCTCGTGGGGTCCGTATGATTTCTGATGATAGTCAAATCAAAGCAGCTTTTTCATACGCCAGAGAATTTTCCATTAATAATCAGATTATTTTAGAAGAATATATAAACGGCGATCAAATAAGTACGGAATCATTATTATTTGATGATATCTGTGTGACCCCGGGATTTGCAGATCGTGAATATAAAGATATGGAAGTTTTCCACCCGAATATAATTGAAAACGGCGGATGGGTTCCATGCAATGCAGACACGAAAACACAAAATGACGTTTTAGAACTTGTTGAAAAAGCAGCGCGTGCTCTGGGAATTACCAAGGGCGTAGCAAAAGGAGATGTTGTCATCTGCCCTCATCGTGGTCCGATGATGATAGAAATGGCTGCCAGATTGAGCGGCGGTGATTTTTCGGAAAGTCTGGTTCCGTTTGGGTGTGGTATAAACTATGTGAAAACAGCGATAGAGATTGCAATGGGGCATGAACCTGATTTTGAAAAATTGAAACCAGAACAACATATGGTAGTCGCCAACCGATACTTCTTCCCGCCCCCTGGAAAACTGGATGAAATAATAGGACCGGAAAAGTGTATTGGCATGAATGAACTGGTGAAGCTGGATTTCTCTTATAAACCAGGACAAACCATTCCATTAATGTCGAATCATAACCAACGGGCTGGTGTATTTATTGTAGTGGATGAAAGCAGGCAGAAGGCCCAGAAAATTATAGATTATATTTATGATACGGTAAAATTTAGAATAAACGGCAAGTTTTATAGCGGGAAGCCTATATCGTATAAAGAATAGGATTAAATAACAACTAAACTCACGCTTTAATATATATCTTGTAGCGCATTCATCTTGTCATACAAATGTCATATTCAAGTGGCTAAAATTTCAAAAATTAACTTTATTTCAAATCAAATAACTGGGACAGATTCTTTTGAAGGAGAGAATCAATGAATGTATTAATTTCGGGGGCAGGCCTTCTGGGGACATATGTGGCCAAATGCCTCGCTGATCATGGTGCAAGTGTCACGATTATAGACATAAACCCTGATGAAGGTTACTGCTGCAGGATATTGGGGGATCAGTACAATCACATCGAAATACAAATTAACTCTATTTTAGATGAATCTTTCCTTGATTTCATTCTATCTAAAAATCATATTGATTATATCGTTCATACGGCAGCTCTATTTGACCCCAAGGAGCATTACAGAGAGGGCTTGCTTGAGGTTAATCTAATAGGGACCGAGTTATTGCTTAAAAAAGCAGTATGGTATGGAGTAAAGAAATTGTAACTACTCACCCCCAGGGATCAAAAAAAAAATAAAAAAAGACTTGACAGGTTTTTTCGGGGA